>NZ_BSPB01000015.1:0-81934 GCF_030160815.1 Hydrogenophaga electricum
GCCGGCTGGGCGCGCTGCGCTGGTGGATCTGCGCCAGCCCGGCCTGGATCGCGGCGCACGGCCCGGTGGCGCACCCGGACGCGCTGCTGGGGCACGCCTGGCTGGGCTTCGTGCGCGAGCGCCCCTGGCTGCGCCTGGACATGACCGGGCCCGACGGCGCCGCGCGCGAACTGCGCATCGAACCGCGCCTGTCGAGCAACAACCAGCTGTCGATCCAGCAGATGTGCGCCGCGGGCCTGGGGCCGGCGCTGCTGGGCAGTGCCGACGCCCACGACGACGTTGCCGCCGGCCACCTGGTCCGCCTGCTGCCCGAATGGACGCTGCCGGCGCTCGACATCAGCGCCGTGACCCCGCAACGCGACACCCAGCCGGCCAAGGTGCGGCTGGCGGTCCAGGCGCTGCAGGCGTATCTGCAGAACCTCGCTGGCGTGGAAAGCTGACAGGCCGCGGAGGCTCCGGGTTGAGGCCGGCAACCTCTGTGTCGCCAAAGAGCGCGCCGCGACGCCCGAAGGGAAGTTCAAAGTCCAGGGCACCCGTGGAACCGGCTCTGCCGGGCCACAGGGTGCGTCCCCCTCCAAGCGTCTGAAAGACGCGCCAGAGAGGGGGAAGCCGCCTCCGGCGGCGCAGGGGGTGGACAATCCACCCCCATGCCCCACGTCCACACCGCCCCCCCGCCGTCCACCCACGACACCACCCGCATCGACGATCTGCGCATTGGCGCGGTGCGTCCGCTGATCACCCCCGCGCTGCTGCAGGAATGGCTGCCCACGCCGCCGGCCACGCAGCAACTGGTCGAGACCAGCCGCGCCGCGCTCGCGCGCGTGCTGCACGGCCAGGACGACCGCCTGATCGTGGTCGTGGGGCCGTGCTCCATCCACGATCACGGCCAGGCCATGGACTACGCCCGGCGCCTGAAGGAACAGGCCGACGCGCTGGCCGACGAGCTGCTGGTCGTGATGCGCGTGTACTTCGAAAAGCCGCGCACCACCGTGGGCTGGAAGGGCTACATCAACGACCCGCACCTGGACGGCAGTTTCGCCATCAACGAAGGGCTGGAGCTGGCGCGCCAACTGCTGCTGGACGTGCTCGATGTCGGTCTGCCGGTGGGCACCGAGTTCCTCGACCTGCTCTCGCCGCAGTTCATCTCCGACCTGGTGAGCTGGGGCGCCATCGGCGCGCGCACCACCGAAAGCCAGAGCCACCGCCAGCTGGCCAGCGGCCTGAGCTGCCCGGTGGGCTTCAAGAACGGCACCGACGGCGGCATCAAGGTGGCGGCCGACGCCATCGTCGCGGCCCAGTCGGCCCACGCCTTCATGGGCATGACCAAGATGGGTCAGGCGGCCATTTTTGAAACCCGCGGCAACGCCGACTGCCACGTCATCCTGCGGGGCGGCAAAGCGCCCAACTACAGCGCCGCCGATGTGCAGGCCACGTGCGAACTGCTGGCCAAGGCCGGCCTGCGCGAGCAGGTGATGATCGACCTCTCGCACGCCAACAGCAGCAAACAGCACCGCAAACAGATCGAGGTGGCCACCGACGTGGCGGCACAGATCGCGGCCGGCGACGCGCGCATCACCGGCGTGATGATCGAAAGTCACCTCGAAGAAGGCCGCCAGGACATCGTGCCCGGCCAGCCGTTGCAGCCCGGCGTGAGCGTGACCGATGCCTGCATCAGCTTCGCGCAGACCGTGCCCGTGCTGCAAGGCCTGGCCGCGGCGGTGCGCGCACGTCGCCAGCGCTGAGCGTCCCCCACCGTCCCCCTGTCAGGACCGACAGGGGTGGCGCCCCGTCGGGTGGAAGGACTGCGCACAATGCCGCGCGATCCATACCAAACAGACAGGGAAACCATGCGCCAGACCACCGACACCTCTTCATGCCTGCAAGGCCGGACCGCCCTCGTGACCGGGGGCGCCCGGGGTCTGGGCGCCGGCATGGCCCAGGCCCTGGCTGCGGCCGGTGCGGCCGTGATGATCGGTGACCTGCTCGAAACCGAGGGCCGGCAGATGGCCGATCTGCTGCGCGAAACGGGCGCGCGTGCCGCCTTCGTGCACCTGGACGTGACCGACGAGGCCCACTGGCTGGCGGCCGTGGCCAACACGCACAGCCAGCTGGGCGGCTTCGACATCCTGATCAACAACGCCGGCGTGGAAGAAACGGCGCTGCTCACCGAGCTCGACCCCGAGGCGCTGCGCCGCATGCTCGACGTGAACGTGCTGGGCACGGCGCTCGGGCTCAAGCACGCGCTGCGCGCGATGCGGCCCGGCGGCCTGGCGGGGCAGGGCGGCGCGGTGGTCAACGTGGCCTCGGTGGCGGCCACCATCGCCTTCCCCGGCATCGCCGGCTATTCGGCCACCAAATCGGCGGTGGACCGGCTCACCCGCGTGGCCGCCATGGAGTCCGGCCGGCTCGGCCACGGCGTGCGCGTGAACGCGATCTACCCCGGCCTGGTGCCCACCAACATGGGCCAGAAGCTGGCCGCCGATGTGGTGGACGCCGGCCTGTTCCTGTCGGTCGACGCCGCGGTGGGTGCCATCGTGCAGCAGACCCCGCTGGGCCGCCTGGGCACGGTCGCCGACATGGCCGACGCGGTGGTGTTCCTGTGTTCGGACGCGGCGCGCTTCATCACCGGCGCCGGGCTGCCGGTGGACGGCGGCATGGGCATGTGACGCCTACGACCGACCCGCGGATCAGTCGCCGCCGATGTCCTTGCCGCGGCTGCTGCGCCAGATGGCCCGCACCAGCCACAGCCCGCCGATGAAGGCGCTGCTGAAGCCCAGGAAGCCGAAGGCCGGCAGGCCGAACAGTGTCGGGCCGCCCTGCACGGTCATCACGATGGACGAGCCGATGATGAGCGCGGCGATCACCAGCGCCATGGCCATGCGGTTGGCCGCGCGGTCGATCTGGTCGCCCACACGCCGCAGGTGGGTGACGTCGATGCCCACGTGCAACCGCCCGCGCCGCGCATTGCGCAGCAACCGCGTGATGTCGGCCGGCAACTGCTCGGCCACCGACAGCGTGCGCCGCAGGGTCTGCCAGGCGCGGTGGGCCAGCACGCGGGGCTGGTAGCGTTCGCGCAGCACCTGCTTGAGCAGGGGCAGCGCCTCGCTGGTCATGTGGAAGTCCGGGTCGAGTCCGCGGCCCATGCCTTCGAGCGTGATGAAGGCCTTGATCAGCAGCGCCAGGTCGGACGGCAGGCCCAGCTGGTGACCGCGCAGGATCGCCGTCACGTCGGCCAGCATCTGACCGAGGTTGAGTTCGGCCAGGGGCGCGCCGTGGTACTGGTCGACGAAGGCCTCGATCTCGGTCTCCAGCAGGCCGAGGTTGACCCCGTGATCGTCGCCGGCCCAGTCGAGCAGCACGTCGGCCACGGTCTGGGGATGGCGCTCGACCAGGCCCATGAGCAGTTGCAGCAGTTCGTCGCGCCGGCGTTCGGACAGGCGCCCGACCATGCCGAAGTCGATGAAGGCGATGCGGTTGCCATCGAGGTAGATCACGTTACCGGGGTGTGGGTCGGCGTGGTAGAGGCCGTCCTGCACGATCATCTTGAGCACGGCCTGGGCACCGCGCTGGGCCAGTACCTGGCGGTCCAGCCCCCGGGCGTCCAGCTCGCCGAGGTCCTTGCCCGCCACGCCGGTCACGCAGTCCTGCACGTTCACCCGGGCGCTGGTGTGCGCCCAGTGCACCCTGGGCACCACGATCCAGGGCAGGGCCGCCATGTTGGCCGCGATGCGCTCGGCGTTGCGGCATTCGCTGGCCAGATCGAGTTCGCGCTGGAGCGAACGCGCCAGCTCGCGCACCAGTTGCTGGGGCCGGTAGGGCTTGAGCGCGGGCATCTCGGCTTCGGCCACCGCGGCCAGGCGCTGCATGAGTCGCAGGTCGGCTTCGATGATGCGGTCGATGCCCGGCCGCCGGATCTTGACCACCACCTCGGTGCCGTCGTGCAGCGTGGCGCGGTGCACCTGGGCGATGCTGGCCGCCGCCAGCGGCTCGGTCTCGAAGTGCGCGAACACCGTTTCGGGCTCCCCGCCCAGGTCTTCGCGCAACTGGGGTCGCAGCAGTTCGAATGGCAAGGCGGGCACATTGCTGTGCAGTTTTTCGAATTCGGCGATGTATTCGGGGCCGAACAGATCGGCCCGCCCGGCCAGGATCTGGCCCAGCTTGACGAAGGTGGGGCCCAGCTCTTCCAGCGCCAGCCGCAGCTGCACGGGCGGCTCGATCCGGGCCAGGTCGGCCGCATGGTCCCACTTGAGCGCGTGGCCCGCCCGCTCCAGCGAGTCGGCCAGTCCCAGCCGGCGCACGCTGTCGCCAAAGCCGTGCCGGATGAGCACGCCCAGAATCTGGTTCAGGCGCCCCATGTCACGGGCCGCGCCAAGGGTTTCGATCAGCATGAATCGATGATAGCGAGCCCTTCGGGGGGCAGCGATCCGCGCCAGCGGCGGAGCGTGGGGGCTACAGGAATCCAGCGCCGGGCCGCTCCCAAGCTGGATTCGCGCCCCCTCGGGGGCAGCGACCCGCGCCAGCGGCGGCGCGTGGGGGCTACTTCATTCCACCACCACCGTCTTGACCAGCCGGCCCGCCGGCGGATCGGCCTGGCCGTAGGTGCCGTTGATGAGCTGCAGCCGTTCGCGGGACACCGCCGCGCGCCGCGCCAGCTCGGCAAAACCGCCGGCCGGCAGGGCCACGGTGCGGATCTGCCAGGGGCGCGCCTGCTGCCGGTCGGCAGCGCTGAGTGCGCGGAAGCTCTTTTCCGCCGCCATCATGCCGGCGGCCTGCCGTTGCAGGGCATCGGCGCTGGCCGCAAGATAGAGCAGCGCGTAGGTGGCGTTCTTCGGCCCGCTGACCAGGGTCACGTCCACGCCCTGCGACTGGCCGTTCGGCAACCGGGCGGTGCCGGAAAAATGGGTCGCTGCCAACCCGTTGATCTGCCCGCGCGTGGTTTTGCCGTTCTGCGGATTGAAGAGCTTGCGCAGCATCTCGTCGTGGGTGGTGCCGGCGTCCCGGGGCACACCGACCAGGCGCAGGGCCGCATCACCTTGCGGGCTGACGATGTTCAGCGCATCGCTGCCATTGACCAGCCGCCAGCCGGGCGGGGCGGTCAGGGCGAAGCCCAGGGGCACATGGTAGAAGTCCTGGCCCCGTACCAGACCCTGTTCCGGCCCGTCGCCGTAGCGCAGACCCTCCAGCGCCTTCAGGAAGCGGCGGCGGCCTTCGTCACCGCCGCCGCGGTCGCTGCTTTCATAGGCCAGGGCTTTCTGTTCGATCGCGCGCAGGCGCTGGTCGTTGCCGGGGTGGGTCGACAACCAGTGGCTGGCGCTGGGTGCCGGCAGGCCGGCAGCCCGCGCCTCGTCGGCCTGGAAGGTTTCCTGCCGCTGCAGCACGCGGATCACGTCGATCATGCGCCGCGGGTCGTAGCGGGTGCGCGCGAGGTATTCGGCCCCCAGCGCGTCGGCTTCGAGTTCCTGCTCCCGGCTGTAGCCCGCCACGTAACCCGCCGCCACGCCCTGGGCGGCCTGGCCGATGAATTCGGTGCTGCCCTGGACGCCGGCCGCGTTCTCCAGCACCGCGGCCAGCAAGGTCGCGGCCAGCACGCCCAGGCCGGCGTGCTGCTGGCGTGTGGCGCGCTGGGCACCGTGGCGGGCGGTGACGTGGCCGATCTCGTGCCCGAGCACGCCGGCCATTTCGGCCTCGTTGTCCATGTGGGCCAGGATGCCGCGCGTGATGTAGACATAGCCGCCGGGCAGCGCGAACGCGTTGATCTCGGGGCTGTCGAGCACGGTAAAGGTCCAGCTCAGGCCCGCCCGGTGCGACTGGGCCGCCAACCGCTGGCCGACCTCGTTCACATAGGCTTGCAGCGCCGGATGGGCATAGGCCCCGTATTCCTTGAGCACCCCTTCGTGGGCCTTGCGGCCTTCGGCCAGCTCGGCGCGCTCGTCCATGACGGTGCGCTCGGTGCGACCGGTGACCGGATTGACCACCGGCGTGCCGCAGGCGGCCAGCAGGACGGCAGACAGGCAGAGGACCAGAACCTTGCGCATGCAGAAGGGCTTCGGTGAAGACGGACAACGGGGACGCTTCATGATAGCCAAGCGGGGCCTGCCCGGCGCCGGCCATGGGCACCCCTACAATAGTCTTCACCATGTACCACGGGTTCAGCGTGATTTTTGCCCGGCACTTCGTGCCCGGTGCAAGCCTGTTCGCGCCGGGCACCAGCCCCGATGTTCCGGCCCAGCGCTCCGGCCGGACGGCTTGTGGGCCGACCCGGCCCCACGACCCCGGCATCGGCGGGCCCTGCCGACCGACCGGCATGCCGCCCATGGCCTGACACAGCGCCCGGCATGCCGGGCTTTTCGCGGCCGGCCCGCATCTTGCTGCCTTGCCGGCTTTCCTGTCCGACCCCGGGTCGGGCGTTTTCCAGAGGTGACATCACCACCATGAACCCTGCCAGTACGTTCGCCGGCGCCCAGCCGGCGGATTCCGAGCCTCCTTCGACGGAGGCCTCCTCATGAGCCAGTCCCTGGGCTGGGCCGAAGCGGCCTTTCTGGGACTGGTTCAAGGACTCACCGAGTTCCTGCCCGTCTCCTCCAGCGCCCATCTGCGCATCATCGGCCCCTTGCTGCCTTCCGGTGGCGACCCGGGCGCCGCCTTCACCGCCATCACCCAGATCGGGACCGAAGCCGCGGTGCTGCTCTATTTCCGCCACGACATCCTGCGCATCGCCCGGGCCTGGTTCGCTTCGCTGGTGCCGGGCGCCCGGCGCGGCGATCCGGACGCGCGCATGGGCTGGCTGATCCTGATCGGCACGCTGCCGATCGCGCTGCTGGGCCTGATGTTCAAGGACGCCATCGAAACCAGCCTGCGCAACCTCTACATCACCGCCACCATGCTGATCGGTTTTGCCCTGGTGCTGGCGGTGGCCGACCGGGTGGGCGCCAAGCAGCGGCCGCTGTCGAAACTGAGCTGGGGACACGGCCTGTTGTTCGGCCTGGCCCAGGCCATGGCGCTGATTCCCGGGGTGTCGCGCTCCGGCGGCACCATCACCGCCGGCCTGCTGCTGGGCTACACGCGCGAAGCCGCGGCCCGTTACTCCTTCCTGCTGGCGATCCCGGCGGTGCTGGCCTCGGGCTTCTACCAGCTCTACCGCAGCTGGGGCCAGCCGTCCGCCGTGGCCGCCGGCCCCACGCTGCTGGCCACGCTGGTGGCCTTCGGCGTGGGCTATGCGGTCATCGTCTGGTTCCTCAAGCTGGTCAGCACGCGCAGCTATCTGCCGTTCGTGATCTACCGCGTCGCGCTGGGTGCCCTGGTCTTCGTGCTGCTGGGCCTCGGCATCCTGTCCCCGCTCTGACCACCGCGCCATGGAAATCCTGATTCTTCTGGCCCTGATCCTGCTCAACGGGGTGTTCGCCATGTCCGAGATCGCGCTGGTGACGGCGCGCAAGGCCCGGCTGCAGAAACTCATCGACGAGGGCGATACGGCCGCGGCCGCCGCGCTCAAGCTCGGCGAGGACCCAACGCGCTTCCTCTCCACCATCCAGATCGGCATCACCTCGATCGGGGTGCTCAACGGGATCGTCGGCGAGGCAGCGCTGGCAGCCCCGCTGTCGCAGTGGCTGCTCGGTCTGGGCATGGCCGAAAGGGCCAGCCAGATCACCGCCACCGGCCTGGTGGTGATGCTGATCACCTATTTCTCCATCGTGGTCGGCGAACTCGTGCCCAAGCGCATGGGCCAGTCGAACCCGGAAGTGCTGGCGCGGCTGGTGGCCCGGCCGATCAACTGGCTGGCCACCGCCACCAAGCCGTTCGTGCTGCTGCTGTCGGTGTCCACCCGCGCGCTGCTGCGCCTGCTGGGGGTGAAGGAAAACCAGGTCAACGCGGTGACCGAAGAAGAGATCCACGCCATGCTGGCCGAAGGCACGACGGCCGGCGTGATCGAGTCGCACGAACACGCCATGGTGCGCAACGTGTTCCGCCTCGACGACCGCCAGATCGGCTCGCTCATGGTGCCGCGCTCCGACGTGGCGGTGCTCGATCTGGAAGAAAGCTTCGAGATCAACATGGCGCGGGTGGAAAGCGCCGACCACGCCCGCTTTCCGGTGGTGCGGGGCGACTGGGACCACCTGGCCGGCGTGATCAACGCACGCCAGTGGCTGCTGACGGCGCTGCGCTCCAACCAGCGCGACATGACGCAGCAGACACTGGAAGAACCGCTGTACGTGCCCGAGACCATCACCGGCATGGAACTGCTGGACAACTTCCGCCAGTCCGGCGGCGAGATGGCGTTCGTGATCGACGAATACGGCGAGGTGCAGGGCATCGTCACGCTCAAGGACCTGATCGAGGCCATCACCGGTGAATTCATGCCGCGCGACCCCGACACCTCGTGGGCGGTGCAGCGCGAAGACGGCAGCTGGCTGCTCGATGGCCACATCCCCGTGCCCGAACTCAAAGACCGGCTCAAGCTCGACGAAGTGCCCGACGAGGAGCGCGGACGCTACCACACGCTCAGCGGCATGATGATGCTGCTCACCGGCCGCCTGCCTCACATCGCCGACAAGGTCAGCTGGGAAGGCTGGTCGTTCGAGATCGTCGACATGGACGGCCGCACCATCGACAAGGTGCTGGCCACCCGCCTGCCTACGGACGAAGCGGACCCGGAAGGCACCGAAGGGGCTTCGGAAGGGTGATGAACGCCGGCCCGCTCGTCCGCACGGCACTGGCCCTCGGGGTGGTGCTGGGACTGGCCGCCTGCGCCGATGGCTATCCCAGCGACAACACCTCGCTGGCGCTGCATTTCGGCATGGACGGCGCGGAGATCGAAACGGCCATGAACCACATCGGCAGCCAGCGCTACCTCAAACAGCGCTGGGCCTATGCGTTGACCGATCGCTGTTCGTTGCAGGCCGGTGAAGTGCCCGGTCTCATGGGATCGGCCACCGAGCCCGTGGTGCTGGACCTGCGCCACGTGGCGGTGTCGATGGAAAAGACCGTCGGGCCCAGGGGCCACCGGGTCTGGGTGACGCCGGCCCCCGACAGCAGCGAGGCTGTGCCGCTGATCGAAGGCGCCCACTGGAGCGACGCCTCGCAGATCAAATGGCTGGTGGAATTTGCCCGCAGCCGCTGCCTGCGCCCGCAGCGGGCGTCCTGACGGCGCTGTCTCAGCGCCGTTCGGGCAGCTCGATCTTGACTTCCAGCACTTCCAGATCGTCCTGGCGTTCGAGCTGGACCTTGATGTCGTCCGTGTTGATCTGGATGTACTTGCCGATCACCGCGACCAGTTCCCTCTGCAAGGCGGGCAGGTAGTCGGGTTCGGCGGCGCTGCGTCCGCTGCGCTCGTGCGCCAGGATGATCTGCAGCCGTTCCTTGGCAACGCTGGCGGTCTTCTTTTTTTCGCCCAGGAAGAAGGACAGGAAAGACATGCTCATTTGCTCCCGAACAGGCGCTTGAAGAAGCCGGGTTTTTCGGCGTCGATGAAGCGCAGGGGTTTGTCGGCCCCCAGGAAGCGGTCGATCACGTCGCTGTAGGCCTCGGCCACGTCGCTGCCCTTGAGGTGGATGGCCGGCGTGCCCTGGTTGGAGGCCTGCAGCACGCTCTCGCTCTCGGGAATCACGCCGATGAGCTGGATGCGCAGGATGTCCTGGATGTCTTCCAGGCTGAGCATCTGGCCGTCGGCCACGCGGTTGGGGTTGTAGCGCGTGATCAGCAGGTGTTCCTTGATCGGTTCCTTGCCGTCGATCGCGCGCTGGGTCTTGCTGCCCAGCATGCCCAGGATGCGGTCGGAATCGCGCACCGAGGACACCTCGGGGTTGGTCACCACCAGCGCCTCGTCGGCGTAGTGCATGGCCATGAGTGCGCCGGTCTCGATACCGGCCGGCGAGTCGCAGACGATGTAGTCGAAGCCCATGCCCGACAGGTCGGTCAGCACCTTGTGCACGCCTTCCTGCGTCAGCGCGTCCTTGTCGCGCGTCTGGCTGGCCGCGAGGATGAACAGGTTTTCGCAGCTCTTGTCCTTGATCAACGCCTGGTTCAGGTTGGCTTCGCCGTGGATCACGTTGATCAGGTCGTAGACCACGCGGCGTTCGCAGCCCATGATGAGGTCGAGGTTGCGCAGGCCGACATCGAAGTCGATGACGGCGGTCTTGTGCCCGCGCAGGGCGAGGCCGGCGGCAAAGCTGGCGCTGGTCGTGGTCTTGCCCACGCCGCCTTTGCCGGAAGTGACGAC
The DNA here is from genome assembly GCF_030160815.1 of Hydrogenophaga electricum. Lineage (NCBI taxonomy): Bacteria > Pseudomonadati > Pseudomonadota > Betaproteobacteria > Burkholderiales > Comamonadaceae > Hydrogenophaga > Hydrogenophaga electricum. Next base: position 10,217 of record NZ_BSPB01000015.1, read on the forward strand.
AACGATCTTGGTCATGATGCGGGTCTTTCTGGATCGGAAATGCGGTCAGGAATGCGGAATGGCCTTCAGGGCGCGATCGGGTCGATCACCAGCTTGTCCCCCTCGGGGCCGCTGAGCAGCCGCACCTGGGCCGGTTTGCCCTGGACCGCGGCGGGCAGGGGGGTGTCGCTGGTGCGGTAGATGCCGGCGATGGAAATCAGCTCCGGGTCCATGGCCAGCGCGAAGATGCGCGCCTCGCCATTGCCGCGCGCGCCGGCGATGGCCTTGCCACGCAGGGGCGCGTACACATGGATGTGGCCGTCGGCGATCACCTCGGCGCCCGGGTTGACCATGGCCATGACCACCAGGTCGCGCCCGCGGGCATAAACCTGCTGGCCCGAGCGCAGCGGCCGGTCGACCACCAGGGCGCCTGGCGCGGGTGTCGGCGGGGCCACCACCACAGGGGCTTCGACCGGCGTCGCCGCCACCGCAGCCGCCGGTGGTGTGGCGGCCTGGGCCCTTTGCACCACGGCGTCGTCGGCCACCACCAGGCCCGCCAGGGCAGCGGCGGCCATCTGGGCAGCGTCGCCGCCCCGAACGCCCAGGGGATGCAGACGGTACGGGCGCAGCAGTGCCAGCAAGGCCGGGAAGTCAATCGCCGCACCCGGTTCGGCAGCCTGCAGGGGCGACAGATCGATCACCAGCGGATCGTTGTCGAAAAAGTCGGGCATGTCCCCGAAGCGCTGCTGCAGTTCCGTGGACAACCGGCCGAGGTCGGCCGACTTGAGCAGCAAGGCCACCAGCGGCAGATGGGCGCTCTTGATCTCGAACGTGGCGGGCGCCTGGGCGGCCAGGGCAACGGACATGGCGGATGCGGGTGGTGGACCGGTCGGGCCGGTGATCAGGCGGGGAGGGTGCGGCCGGCAGGCCACACCAATGCCCGGCAGTTTACCAGCCGGGTCTGTGCCTGCTGCGGGCGGCCACGCGGCTTTGTCACTCCCTGTGTCCAGCGCCTCCATCCGTCAGGCACCCGGTTTCGGCCCGGGTTTTGCACAAGTCTGTGGATAAAAATCGCATAACCACTATGTTATTCACAGGTCAGTGGAAAACCCGGGCCTTGTCCCCGTTCGTGAACCCCACCATCCGGTGTGGACTGCACACCCTTGCCACCAGCACAGAGGATTGATTCATAAAGTGAAATTGGACTTGTCCACAGAAAAAGGCGCCCTCTACTACTCCTACTAATTTAAATATTGAATAACCTAGGTAAATAACAAAAGAAAAAGTCCGGACGAAAAAAAGCCGCCCGAAGGCGGCCCGGAAAGGGTCTTTGCGCGCCTCAGAGCGCGTGCGTGACGAGTTTGAAGTCGGGGTCTTCCGGAAACGGCCGGATATCGAAGCCCAGACCCCGCATCAGCTTGAGCATGCTGGGGTTGTTGGCCAGCACCAGACCCTCGATCTGGGCCAGGCCCTTGTCGCGTGCTTCTTCCATGATGCTGAGCATCAGCCGCGAACCCAGGCCCTTGCCGTTGAAATCGTCGGCCACCAACAAAGAGAACTCGCAGGTGGACTGGTCCGGGTTGGTGATGTAGCGCGACACGCCCACGATGCGCACGGTCTCCTGGATCGCGCCATCACTGCCGACCTGGCGGTCCCGGTGCACCGCCACCAGGGCCATTTCCCGGTCGTAGTCGATCAGCGTCAGGCGCGCCAGCATCGACGTCGGCAGTTCGTTGAGCGCCGAAACAAAACGGAAATAGCGGCTTTGTGGGCTCACGGACCTGACCAGGTCCTGCAGCATCTGGGCATCGTCCGGATGGATCGGGCGGATGGTGTATTCACCGCCGCCACGCATGGGCCAGATCTGCTCGTAACGGGCCGGGTAGGGCAGGATCGCCAGGTGGGCGTAGTTGCGGGCCGTGGCCGGCGCGCTTTCGATCACGATGCGTGCGTCCACCGCCACCGCGCCCGATTCGTCGACGATGATGGGGTTGATGTCCATCTCACGCAGTTGGGGCAGCTCGCACACCATTTCCGAAACGCGCAGCAGCACGTGTTCCAGCGCTTCGCGGTCCACCGCGGTGGCACCGCGCCAGGCCTTGAGGGTTTCAGCCACGCGGGAGCGTTCGATCAGGCGCCGCGCCAGGAACTGGTTGAGCGGCGGCAGCTCCATCGCCTGGTCGTTGAACAGCTCGATCATGGTGCCGCCGGCGCCAAAGGCGATGACGGGGCCGAAGGGTTCGTCGGCCTTGAGGCCGATGTAGAGCTCGCGCCCGCGCCGGCTGTTCGCCATTTTCTGGATCGTCACGCCGTTGATGCGGGCCTGCGGCAGCAGCCGGCTGACACCCTGGATCATGGTCTGGTAGACGTCGCGCACCGCGGTGGCGTTCATCACGTTGAGCGCCACGCCATTGACGTCGCTCTTGTGGCTGATGTCGGGCGAGTCGATCTTGAGCGCCACCGGGAAGCCGAGCTGGGTGGCGATCATCATGGCCTCGGTGGCGTTGCGCGCCAGCAGGGTCTGCGTGACCGGGATGTGGAAGGCCGACAGCAGGGCCTTGGACTCCATTTCGGTGAGCACCTTGCGGCGCTCGGTCAGCACGTTTTCGATCAGCAGGCGTGCGCCTTCGATGTCGGGCTTGGCCAGGGCCGACAGCGGCGGCGGCGTCTGCTGCAGCAACTGCTGGTTCTGGTAGAAGCTGGCGATGTTGCCGAAGGCGCCCACGGCGGCTTCGGGCGTGCGGAAGCTGGGAATGGCGGCGGCCACCAGGGCCGAGCGCGCGTCGGTGACCGAAGCGTCGCCCATCCAGCACGAGAGCAGCGGCTTGCCCAGGCGCGATTTGGTTTCGGCCAGCACGTTGGCCACTTCGGTGGCGTCCACGCCGACCTTGGGCGAATGCACGACCAGGATGCCGTCGATGCTGCGCTCCTGCCCGGCGGCCTCGATGGCCGCGCGGTAGTGGGCGGGCGAGGCCTCTTCGGACAGGTCCATCAGGTCGACCAGCGAGGCCAGCGGCGGCAGCTCTGGCTGCAGCCTGGCCGCGCTTTCGGCCGACAGCACACCCAGGTCCAGCCCGATTTCGCTGATCCAGTCGGCCGCCAGCACGCCCGGGCCGCCGCCGTTGGTGATGATGGCCAGGCGTTTGCCCACCGGGCGGTAGCGCGAGGCCAGGCATTTGGCGGCCGAAAACAGCTGCACGAAGGACCGCACGCGCACCGCGCCGGCGCGGCGCAGGGCGGCGTCGAACACATCGTCGCTGCCCACAATGGTGCCGCTGTGGGTCTGGGCTGCCACGTTGCCGGCCTTGCGACGCCCGGCTTTGAGCACCACCACCGGTTTGGCGTTGGCGGCGGCGCGCAGCGCGCTCATGAAGCGGCGCGCGTTGGCAATGCCTTCCATGTAGACCACGATGCTGTGTGTCTGCGGGTCGTTGGCCAGGAAATCGAGCACCTGGGCGATGTCGACCGCGGTGTTGGGGCCGAGCGAGACCACGGTGGAAAAGCCGACGGCGTTCTGGCTCGCCCAGTCGAGGATCGACGCCGTGAGCGCACCCGACTGCGACACCAGCGCCAGCGGCCCCGGGGTCGCCAGTGGCCCGACGGTGCTGGCGTTGAGGCCCGCGCGCGGGCGCTGCAGGCCCAGGCTGTTGGGGCCCAGCAGCTGCATGCCGTGGCGCTTGGCCACGCGGTGCATGTCCTTGGCCAGATCGGTGGGGGTGCCGCTGCCGATCACCAGCGCCGCCTTGCACTTGATGCGGCCCGCCACTTCCAGGGCCTGCACCGCTTCGGCCGGGGGCAGCGCGATGATGGCCAGGTCGGCGCGGGTCTGGGCCAGATCGGCCAGCGTGCCCGAGACCTGGATATCCAGGAACACGAGCCGGCCGGTAAAACGCTGGGTGGTCAGGGCTTCGACCAGCACACGCGCCTGCGCCGTCTGCTGTTCCGGCGCGTCCCTGCTGGCGAACACGGCCACGTTGTCGGGCTGGAACAGGGGGGTGAGGTAGTGTTTGTCCATGGGTCAGTCTGCACCGAGGGGTGCGAGGATGGGGACGTTAAGGGCGCTCGGCCGTGGGCGGCGCTGTGAAGGTGGTGCCGGGTCGTGGCGGTCGCTGCGGGCGGGATGAAAGGAACTGGGGGGCATGCGGGGCTCTGGGCGCCGTGGTGGCGGGTCGCCGGACCGGTGTGGGGCCGTCCGTGCGGTCCCCGGCCAATCTAGGGGCGAACGCGGCCGCCTGCCTTGACCCAGCACAAGCGCCGGGTGCGCAAGCGGTGGCCGCGCTGTCAATGCCACCAGGAACCCCAGTAGTGGTGGCGGGCGTAGGCCTGCCCATGCTGGGTCGATGACAACTGGGCCTCGCCGATGCGGCCGTCGGCTTCCTTGACCAGGGGGTAGAGCAGCGCCGGCGGCAGGATGGCAACCCCGGCGGCCGGCCCGAAGGCTTCACAGGCCCGGGTCAGCATGAAAGGCCCGGTGCTGTGCAGCACATGGCTGAATCCGGCATCGCGCTGGCGGTGGCGCACTTCATCCAGGGGCAGCTGTTCGCACACCCGCTGCAGCAGGGGATGGCCGGGAACGCTGGCCATAAAGGCGTTGGAGACGATGGCGGCCATGCCGTGGGTTCGGGCATGTTCCTCGGGCTCGGTGCCCGCCACGAACTGGCGGTCCAGCAGCAGGGGTTCGATGTTGCGCAGGCATTCGAAGTCGAGATCGACGAACACGCCGCCGTGGTGGCGCAGGATGAAATAGCGCGCAGCGTCCACGCGCTGGATGGCGTGTGGATAGCTGTCGTAGACGGGCAGGAAGCCGGGCACCTCGCGGCGGATGAAATCGCGGTTCATCGCGTCGGTCCAGAGCCGGTGTTCCCAGTCGGGATGGTGCTGCTTCCAGCTCGCGGCATGGGCCTGCATGGCGGGAGGAATCTGTTCGGTCTTCCACGTCTGGTGGAGGATCCGGGGAATCTGCGCGGCCATGCGGGTCAGTGTGCAAACCCGGTGCGCCAGGACCCTTCGTGCCGGTGCACCGCGTATGGGCCGAAGTGGCAGGCCGGTTGCGGACTGCAGCGTTTGGGGCAGGGCAGGCCGGGGTCGGGCAGCAGGTGCAGGTCCGGGTGCTCGTGCCGGTGGGCGTGAAAGAAGTTGGTGAGGTGGCCGGGGCCGGTGGTCTCCAGCACGTCCATCTCCGTGCGCACGGGCTGGTCGTGTCGGGCCAGTGCCGCCAGGGCGAACTGCCACAGGAAAGGGTGGCCGGGCCGGGCGCCGAACAGGTAGTTGGCGATGCGCACCGCGTGGCGGTGTTCCGGCACCTGCATTTCCCGCTCCAGCAGGACTTTCTCGACGCCCAGGACCAGACCGTGGCTCAGCAGGTCGTCCAGGGGCTGGAGCAGGGTGACGTCGGAATCCAGGTAGAAGCCGCCGTGTGCGTGCACCAGCAGCAGGCGCAGCACATCCAGACGCTGGATGTGGCGCGGAAACCGTTCATAGGCCGGCAGCAGGCCGGGGTGGTGGCGGGCCATGAAGGCTGCCGCGTCGGTGTCGTCCCAGAGGCGCAGGTCCCAGCCGGGCGGGATCTCGGGAAAACGGGTCTTGTCGGGGGTGATGACGTGAAGGATGCGGGGAATGGCGTCGGGCATGTACGTCGGTTCCGGGCGATGCGGCAATCGGGCACGCCAAGATAGGGCATGTGGCGCTTCCCCGCAACCGCCCGGTGTCTTTTCGGAGATCGCCGCACGCAGGGCGGTGTCAGTGCAGCCCGGTCAGCGACGCGGCAACGGCCCGCTTGAAAGGGGTGAAGCGCTCGCCCAGGTCCACCAGGGCCTGGCGCAGCAGGCGTGCCGGGGCTTCTTCGCGGGTGTAGAGCGAGGCCACGGCGTGGGTGGCCAGGTACAGGCCCCGGCTGGCGTGGCGGTGGGTGCGTTCGTAGCTGCGCAGCAGCGCCGGGTCGGCGATGTCGCGTCCGCCTGCGTGGGCCTGGCGCAGCAGGCGCGCCAGGGTGTCGATGCTGCGCAGGCCGAGGTTGAAGCCGTGGGCGGTGACCGGGTGCATGCCCACCGCCGCGTCGCCGACGGCGGCAAAACGCTGCGACACCAGCCCGCCTGGCCAGACGCCCACCAGCGGGTACGCGTGGCGTGTGCTGGCCAGATGCATGGGGCCGAGCTGGTGGTGGAAGCGTTCGGTCATGGCCTGGCCGAACGCGGCAGCTTCCATCGTCAGCAGCGGTTGCAGCGCCTGGTGTGGCAGGGTCAGCACCGCCGATGAGCGGGGGCGACCGGTGTCCGGGCAGGGGTTCATGGGCAGCAACGCCAGGGTCTGGCCGTGGTCGAACCACTCCCAGGCGGTTTCGTGGTGGGGCTGCTCGTGGGTCATGGCGCAGACCAGCATGGTCCGGCCGTAGTCGTGCAGTTGCGCGGAAATGCCCACGGCGCGGCGGGTGCTGGAGTGGCGGCTGTCGGCCGCCACCAGCAGGCGGGTGTGCAGCGTGCGGCCGTCCGAGAGCGTGACCTGGCAGCGGTCGCCGCGGGTGTCGATCGGGCCGACCTGCAGGCCGTCGATGAGCTCGGGCGGTGCGCCACTGTCGTCGGCGGGCGCGAGCGCGGCTTCGAAGGCGGCGCGGCGGATGTGGTGGTTGCCCACGAGGTAGCCCAGTTCGCTGCGCGGGCTGAGCTGGTGGCTGATGACCATGCGGCCCTGGCGCCGGCCCGGTCCGCCGTTGAGCACCAGGGCGTCACGCAAGGGGGCGACGGCACCCGTTTCCAGGTGTTCCCAGATACCCAGTTGCCGCAACAGGCCGGCGCTGTGCTGGGTCAGCGCGATTTCCCGGCCATCGAAGGCCGGCGCCTGCAGCGCCGCAACCGTCTGGGATTCGACCAAGGTGACCCGAAGGCCGCTGCCTCGCAGGGCCCGGGCCAGACTGAGACCCGCCGGCCCGGCGCCGGTGATGAGTACGTCGCAATGCATGATGGGCCCGCACTGTATAGGTGCATGCTGGTGGGGGGCTTGACCAAGGTCAAGCTGCCCGACCTCGGGGCAGGCATGAAAAAGCCCCGCAGACCGGGGCCTGCGGGGTGGTGGGCGGGATCGGGCCCGGTGTCAGCTCCGGGGAGCGGGCATCGGCGCCGGACCTTCGCCCGGGTGGCCCGGGTGGCGGCCCTGACGGTGTTGCGGGCCGTGGCCCTTGAAGCCGGCCTGGTGGAACGGGCGGGCTTGCTGGTCGAACACCTGCTTCTGTTCGGCCGTGAGCTGGCCGTAGAAGCTGCGGGTGGCGTCGATGCGCTGGGTGAAAGCGGCATCGCGTTCGGCCTTGAGGGCGGTCATGCGGTCCAGCCGTTCCGGCGTGGTGAGCTTGGCCCAGTCCTGCGGAGCCTCGGGCGGTTGCGCAGGTCGCTGCGGGGTGGTCCGGGCCACGAATGCGGCCCAGGCGGCTTCCTGTTCCGGCGCCAGCTTGAGTTCGGCCTTCAGCTTGGCCTGGTGCTCGGCACGCATCTTTTCCATTTTCTGCAGGCGCTCGCCGCGCTGGGCGTGGCGGGCTTCCCGGCGGGGTTGCGCCGGCTTGGCGTCCGGGCTGGCCTGGGCCGCTTGCGGCACCGGCGTGGCCGGGGGCTGCGTGGCCGCACCCTGGGCGATGGCGGTGGCGGACAGGCCGGCGATGGTGGTGGCCAGCACGGTGGCGATGAAGGATCGGGTGAGAGTCGGTTGCATGATCGCTCCTGAATGGGGTGGAAGAACCGGTCGTTGCGGGTTTCAGCGACGACGTGGGTTCAGTGTCCGGCGAACGTGTAAACGCGAAGGCACCCGCATGCTGCTGCGGTGTAAAGATTTGTGCCGTTTCAGGCGTGGCCGAGGTCGTCGAGGATCGGACAGTCGGGCCGGTCGTCGCCGGGACAGTGGCACAGCAGCGTGTCCAAGCTGCGCTGCATGGCCTGCAGGGCCGCGATGCGCTGGGCCAGCTCGTCGTGGTGGCGCTGCGCGATGCGCTTGACGGCGGCGCTGCTGCGGCGCCGGTTGTGCCAGAGTCCGACCAGTTCCGTGATGGCGTCGAGACTGAAGCCCATGTCGCGCGCGCGTCGGATGAAACGCAGCGTGTGCACATCGGCCTGGCCGTACTGGCGGTAGTTGCCGTCGGTGCGGGTCACCGCACCAAGCAGCCCCAGGGCTTCGTAGTGGCGCAGCATCTTGGGGGAAATGCCCGACAACCGGGCAGCCGTGCCGATCGGCACCGGCCAGCGGGCCACGGCCGGCAGCGGGGTGTCTGCCGACGGGCCGGATGTGCTGTCCACCGGCCCGCTGGCATCGTCGTGAACGGACACGGCGCGGCGGAGCGGCGGGGTCATGCCGCGACCGTGTAGCCCTCTTCGCGGATGGCCGCGGCCACCGCCTCGCGCGACTGGGGTGTGTTGACCTCGACCAGGTTCTGGCTGCGGTCGATGCGAACTTCGGCCTGCGGATCGAGGGTCTTGATGGCGGTCTGCACGGCACGTTCGCAGTGGCCGCAGGTCATGCCTTGCACGGTGAAGGTTTGGAGGGACATGGAAAATCTCCTTGAAAAGGGCATCATCTTCAAGTCTGACACGGTGTCAATGTCAAGCCCGGCGGTTCGGAAACATCTGGTGGCTTGACCTTCCCATGGGGGTAAAGCTTATGCTGACTCCCATGAATGCCTCCACACCCGAAATCATCGCCGAAGGACTGCCCATCGATCTGGGGATCGGCGGCATGACCTGCGCCTCCTGCGTCACGCGGGTCGAGAAAGTGCTGCGCAAACAGCCCGGCGTGCGCGATGCCACCGTGAACCTGGCCACCGAATCGGCCCGTGTCGTGCTCCAGGGGCCCGCCGATGCCGAAGTGCTGGCCCGTCTCCGCCGCGCGGTGCGCGACGCGGGGTACGAGCCCCGCGCCCTGGACGATGGCGCCCTGGACGACGTGCCCCGCTGGTTCGGCCTGCCGGTGGACGTGCTGCCCGTGCTGGCCGGGCTGCTGCTGTCGGCACCCCTGGTGCTGCCCATGGTGGGCGATCTGCTGGGCCGACACTGGATGCTGCCGGCCTGGGCGCAGTTCCTGCTCGCCACGCCGGTGCAGTTCGTGCTCGGCGCGCGTTTCTACAAGGCCGGCTGGCACGCGCTCAAGGCCCGCACCGGCAACATGGAACTGCTGGTGGCCATCGGCACCAGCGCGGCCTGGGGCCTGTCGACCTGGTTGTGGTGGCGCGCCGCGCCCGACAGCATGCCGCACCTGTACTTCGAGGCCTCGGCCGTGGTCATCACCCTGGTGCTGCTGGGCAAATGGCTGGAAGCGCGCGCCAAGCGCCAGACCACCAGCGCGATCCGGGCCCTGCAGGCCCTGCGTCCCGAACGCGCCCGGCTGCTGCCCGACGGCGTGCGCCGCACCGAGGTGACCGAGGTGCCGGTGGACGAATTGCTGCCCGACGACCGCATCCAGGTGCTGCCGGGCGAGCGGTTTCCGGCCGACGGCGAGGTGGTGGAAGGCCAGACGCAGGCCGACGAATCCATGCTCACGGGCGAGTCGCTGCCCGTGCCCAAGCAGCCCGGCGACGCGGTCACCGGTGGCGCGCTCAATGGCGAAGGCGCGGTGCTGGTGCGGGTGCGCGCGGTGGGCGCGCAGAGCATGCTGGCGCGCATCATCGCGCTGGTGCAGGACGCCCAGGCGGCCAAGGCGCCGGTGCAGCGGCTGGTGGACCAGGTGGCGGCGGTGTTCGTGCCCGTGGTGCTGGGCATCGCCGCCCTCACGCTGGCGGGCTGGCTCTGGACCGGCGCACCGCTCGAAGAGGCTTTGCTGCACGCGGTGGCGGTGCTGGTGATCGCCTGCCCCTGCGCGCTGGGGCTGGCCACGCCGGCGGCCATCATGGCGGGCACGGGCGTTGCGGCACGGCACGGCATTCTCATCAAGGACGCGCAGGCGCTGGAGATGGCCTACCGGGTCGACACCGTGGCCTTCGACAAGACCGGCACCCTGACCGAAGGTCGGCCGCGCCTGCGCCTGATCGAAGTCCTGCCCGGGGTTGATGAAATGGCGGTGCTGCAGGCCGCGGCAGCGCTGCAGGCGCAGAGCGCCCATCCGCTGGCCCATGCCGTCATGGACGCCGCCCGCAACCGCGGCGTGGTGGTGGCGCCCGATGCCGCGCAGTCGGTGCAGTCGGTGGTCGGGCGGGGCAGTCTGGGCCAGGTCCAGGGGGTTTCGCTGGCGCTCGGCAGCGTGCGCTGGATGGGTGAACTCGGGGTGCCGCAGGCCGAACTCGGTCCGGTGGTGCAGAACCTGCAGACATCCGGGGCCACGGTGTCGGTGCTGGCCAGCGAGCGCGACGGGGTCTGGCGGGCGCTGGCGGTGCTGGCCTTCGGCGACGAACCCAAACCCGGTGCCCGCGCGGCGCTGGAACGCCTGCGTGCCCAGGGCCTGCGCCTGTGCATGGTCTCGGGCGACAACGCCGGGGCGGCCCGCGCCATGGCCGAAACCCTGGGCCTCAAGCCCGCCGCGCTCGAAGAAGGCGGGGAGGTGATTGCCGACGTGCTGCCTGGCGACAAGGCGGCCGTGATCCGCCGGCTGAAGGCCGGGGGCTTCGCCCCCCTTGCCGGCGTTCCTGAGGCGGTGGCGTCCGATGCGCCGGTCCACACCGTGGCCATGGTGGGCGATGGCGTGAACGACGCCCCGGCGCTCGCCGCCGCCGATGTCGGCATGGCCATGAGCCACGCCCAGGGCGGCAACGCCGACGTGGCCATGCACGCGGCCGGCATCACGCTGATGCGGGGCGACCCGGCGCTGGTTGCCGCGGCGCTGGACATCTCGCGCCGCACGGTGCGCAAGATCCGCCAGAACCTGTTCTGGGCCTTCGCCTACAACGTGGCCGGCATTCCGCTGGCAGCGCTGGGCTTCCTCAGCCCGGTGGTGGCGGGGGCGGCGATGGCCCTGAGTTCGGTCAGCGTGATGAGCAACGCGCTGCTGCTGCGGCGCTGGCGGCCACCGGAAGCGCGCTGATCCGGGGACGCTGGCGAGCACGGCTTGACGCACGTCAAGCCCGTCAGCAGTCGGCTGGGGGATAGTCCACAGGTTGGCCGACCGATCGGTCGGCTCTGGCGAACTGACCGGTAGCGGAGACACCCATGACCCCCGAATCCCTGCGCGTGATCCGCGAAGAACACGCTTCCCTGGCTGCCATGCTGCAGTCGCTGCTGCAGATGATCCGCCGCGGCCCCCTGCACGACGGCAAGGACGACACCGCGCTGTATTTCGACGTGCTGCGGGCCATGCTGTTCTACATCGACGAATTTCCCGAACAGCACCACCACCCCAAAGAATCCGACCTGCTGTTCCCGCGCGTGGCGCGGGCGGCACCGCACACCCTGGCCGCGATCGACCAGCTTGAACGCGACCACATGCAGGGCGAGACGCGGGTGCGTGCGCTGATGCACCTGCTGCTGGCCTGGGAACTGCTGGGCGAGTCGCGCCGCCAGGCCTTTGTGGACGAAGCCACGCGCTACGTGGACTTCTACCTCGAACACATGCGGCTGGAAGAAACCGTGGTCCTGCCCGAGGCCGAAAAACACCTTTCGGCGGCCGACTGGCAGGCGCTCGACGCGGCCTTCGCCACCAACCCCGACCCTTTGAACCCGCGTTTGGCGCGCGACCCGCAGTTCGATCGCCTGTTCACGCGCATCGTGATGAAAGCGCCTGCGCCCGTGGGGCTGGGCGATTCCTGACCCCAGCGCCCTGGTGCGGGGCTTGATGGCTGTCAAAGGCCGTGGGCGCAGATTGTGGGAACCTTGGTACCTCACGGTTCCCAGCGCTTGCCGCTCCCACCATGGTCCGCATTGCCTCTTCCCCCGACCGGCGAATGCCGTCGGTGGAGCACGATCTCCAGTTGCTTGAACAACTGCTGTGCCGCCTGCCCGACGAGGGCGGCTCCGGGGCTTTTTTCGACGTGTTGCAGGCGCTGGTGATCGATGCCAAGGGCCCGGCCACCGTCGAAGCGGTGACCACCTTGCAGCAATGGAAAGACGGCCCCGGCCATCCGCACGACCGGGTCCCCCGCCTGCTGGCCTGGTTGCGGGACTGGGGATACCTGTCGGGCGATACCGGTCGCCGCTTCAGCGACCTGCTGGCCGAAGCGGCCTGGCGCTACCAGCAGCTGTTCTGGCAGGAGGCCGAAGCCGATCCGGGTGATGGCGGGGGCCGCAACCCCGGGTGAACCTCGATGGTCGGGTGCTGATCCGGCCATGACAATGACACGCAGGGTGCGTGACTTCCGATTCGTGTGCGGCGCTTCACCCAGGTGTTTGCTGAATGCCAGATCCAGGGGCCTGACGGCAACGGTCGCGCCGGTATTGAAGGTCACTGGGTACAGTACCTGCTCCCCGGGAGAGCTTGCAGAGGAGGTGCCATGGATACGCAGGGTTCGGTGTTTGTTCTGGGCAACCACGTTCAGGCCTGCTGTTGGCATATGGATCGCCTGCCGCGTGCGGGGGAGACGTTCCAGGCGAACAGCCTGACCATCGAGCCTGGTGGCAAGGGGCTGAATGTGGCCCTCGGTCTGCACCGGCTGGGACAGCATGTCCATCTGGTCCTCGGTTGTGGGCGTGATGCCGCAGGTGATGCTGTCGTGCAGTTGCTGCGCGAAGAGGGCTTGGACCTGTCCGGCGTGTTTCGCTTTGACGGTATGTCCGGTTGGGGAGCTGGTTTCATCGCCGCCGACGGACACAACGCGATTGCCGTCTACCCCGGGGCCAACCTGTTGTTGCGGGCCGAGCACGTGTGTGCTGTCGAGGCTTCCTTGATGGCGTCCGACCTGGTGTATGGGCAGTTCGAAACCTCGATCGAGGCGGTGGAACAGGCTTTTGCCATGGCTCACGGGCGCGGCATCTGCACGGTGCTCAATCCGTCGCCCTGGCAACCGGTTCCGGAACGCATCCGGGCCGCAACCCGGGTGATCATCGCCAACGAGGGCGAGGCCGCTGGCTTGTTGGCGTTGTCCCCGCTTTGTACCCAGACCGTGGCCGACTGGGCCTTGGTGCAAGACTGGCTGAGGGCGGGCGTTGCGGATGTCTGGGTCCAATGGCCGGCGCTGGAGGTGTTGGTGGTGACCCTGGGCGGTTTGGGAGCGTGTGTCTGGCCGCGGCCGGCGCATGGCGGCCGCAGCGAGGCCATTTTCATGCCTTCGCTGCCGGTTGAAGCCCTCGACACGGTGGGGGCGGGCGATGCCTTTGCCACCGGCTGGCTGGTGCGATGGTTGTCCTTGGGCAAGCCCGACTGGCATTCCTGCGGTGTCATCGAGCAGTGCCTGCGCTTTGGCCACATCATGGGTGCGCACATGGTGGGGACGGTGGGTGTCCTGCAAGGCCTGCCTTCGCAGAGCACGCTCGCTGCCGTCCAGACAGCCTTGTGCACTGCCGCGCCCCAGTGTTTTTCAGAGGCGAGCGGGGGCATCGGGTCTCAACCCGCGTGACACCCGTGGCGGGTTCCGGGCCATGAACGCCAGCGTGTTCAGAGCATGACGAGCAAGAGACCGAACAGGACAAACAATGTGCCGCTGATGCGGGAGATCAGCCGGGCGCTGTGTTCGGATCGGAGCCAGGGACGTGCTCGGTGGGCGGCGGCCGCGTAGGCGGCGTGGATCAGGATGTCAAGCAGGCTGTAGGTCAGTGTCAGCAGCAGGAATTGCGGGAAAACAGGCTTCTGCGGTGTGATGAACTGCGGAAACATGGCCAGCATGAAAAGCACCGCCTTGGGGTTGGTCAGTTGCAGCAGAACGCCCTCCATGAAGCGACGCCCGTGGCTCTGGCGGCTCGTCCCGGAGCGGGGCGACGACAGTCGCGCGAGCGTCCACCAGCGGTGCATGCCCAGGTAAACCAGGTAGGCGGCTCCCATGAACTTGAGGGCGGCCATGGCGGCGTCTGAAGTCTTCAACGCCGCACTCAGGCCGCTGGAAGCAATCACACCGATCAGCATGGCGCCGATGGCCAGACCCAGGATGCCACTGGCTGCCCCGCGCAGGCCGTGGTGCATTGCGTTGCCCAGTGTCATGGCCACGCCGGGTCCCGGGCTGAGAACGGCCAGCGATGCCACCAGGAGAAAGCTGGCAAATTGTTCCATGGCCAGCTGCCCAAGGTGTCAGAACCGCCAGCCGGCACCCAGCCGCACCAGGTTGCGTTTGCCGCCCGAGGCACCGATGCCGCCATTGAGCGTGACGCGGCCGATCTGGCGGGCAAAGGCCACGCCCACAGCGGTCTGGCCGCCGTAGCTGGCCACCCCTGCATTCAGCGTGGTTTCCCCATCGGCCGAGGGCGCCATGGGCACCATGGCCGCGGCCTGGGCAATGCCGGCGAAGGCTTCCTTGCGCAGGCTGGCGATCTGGGCGTTGGTGTATTGCACCGAGGTATCCAGTGTGCGTGCATCGCCGGTGTCGGCGTAGGCCTGTGCCTGCTCCAGGGTTCTGGCGTCGCCGGTGTCGGCATAGGCCTGCGCCCTGCGCAGCGTGCGCGCATCACCGGCGTCGGCATGGGCCTTGGCCGCGCGCAGCGTGGCCGCGTCGCCTGCCTGCATCTGGTCCACGTTCACGGCATCGGTGCCGGCCGTGCCCGCCGCCACGTTCTGGACACGGTTGCCACCCATATCCACCGAACTGCCCGCTCCCACGCTCAAACCGCCCTGGGCACTGACCATGCCGCTGAACTCGGGTGCGTCGGCCATCTGGATTTGCACCTGGTTGCCCGTGACGACCGTTCGCACGTTGTTGCCGCTGTAGCTGCCCGCCGTGGTCGATCCGCCCACGATGTTGAAGGTTTCACCCAGCCGGGTCTCGTGGCTGCCTGTGTTGCCACCGAAGGTGATGGGCGTATCGGCCACGGTATCGAGCTGCGCTTTGTTCACGGCATCGGTGGCCGCTGTGCCTGCCGCGACGCCATGCACCTGGTTGTTGCCTATCTGCACATTGGTGCCGGCTTCAATGGTGAGGTGATCGGCCACATTCAGACCCCCGTTGGCACCGACTTCGCCACTGAAGCTCGGGTTGTCGACCACATGAACCCGCAATGTGTTGGAGGCCGCGTCATAGGTGACGGCGGTGTTGGTGCCGTTGTTGACGTTCACCGTCTGCCCCGGCGCGATGGTGTCCACCGCACCCCCGTTGGCGGAAACGCCCCACCCTGCGCTGGCCTGTGCAGCGACGGCGTCCAGCTGTCTTTTGTTTACAGCGTCTGTGGGATCGACGCCATCGGCGACGTCGGTGATGGCATTGTTCTGCATGCTCAATGCGCCAGTGATTGCGGTCGTTCCCAGCAGCAGGTTGGTGTCTGTGCCCCCAGGAACGCCCTCGCGCACGAGCAGGCCGCGGGTCTGATTGCCGGAGGCGTCGTACAGACCCAGTCGGGTCTGGTTCTCGTAGATTTGCAGACCGCTGGTCAGCGAACCGCCGGGGGTGCGCGAGCCCATCACGATGCGATTTCCTTCGAACTCTGCCGCTGTCTGGGCCGTGGTGGCTCCACCGGCGTCGATGGCGGTGGACTGGATCAATATCCCGCCAGGGAGGCCAGGATTGGGGGTTCCCGCATCCACATCGCTGCCATTGATGACAGTGGCTTCCTGGACCGACGGCCTGCTATCGGTGACGTAGATGTAGCCAGTGCCGGATTGGCCCCAGGCCGTGCCGGTCATGGCCGCGATGCCCCACAGGCCAAGCCTGATCCATGGGTTCAAGGGGGGGGGGGCGGTGGGAGAAACGGCACGGAGATGACGGCGTTCGGACGGTGAGACAGCGTTGTTCATGGTCTTTTCCTGATGGGTGTCGGGGTTTTTCAGGGAGGTGGTTTTTTGCACCGGCGCGGGCTGCCCGGCCATCGGGGCGGCATCAAGGGGGCTTGTTGTCGGGGTGGGTGAACGGATGGCCCGCACCGTGCACGCGCCGACGAGTTCCTGGGTGATGCCGGTGACCCGGATTGCTTGGGATCTGGGTGAGCATGGTTGGTTAAATGGATATGTTTAATATATCCATAATGTATTTTTAAGCCCATTTGATGTACAGGGAAAACCCTTGTTTTTTGGGTCTCATCCCTTGCAGAACGCTGGCGGTGAGGTAACCTGCCGGGTTTTCTGGCAGGGGCCTCGAGAGGTCAAGAAAATTGGATACGACCAATGAACCGAAACCGTGGCCGCCCGGGCTGGATGCCGCGGATCTGCGCGAATCGGCCGGCGAGATGCTCTGGCGGCGCCTGCATGCGCGCCTGAGCGAGTTGCTGACGGCGGGACATTGGTTGCCAGGCCAGTCGTTGCCTTCCGAGCGCGAACTGGCGGCACAGCTTGGCGTGAGCCGTATCACGGTCAAGCGCTGCTACGACGAACTGCGGCGCGAAGGCTGGCTGGGCCGTGGCTCGGGGCGCGGTGGCAGTCTGGTGCAGGCAGCGGCGGTGAAGGTGCATGCGCCGCTGGGCCGGCTCAAGGGGTTTACCCAGGAGATGCGCGAATTGGGCAAAACACCGTCCACGCGCGTTCTTCAATTGGAGACGGTGCGCGACCGCATGATTGCGTCGGTGTTCGAGCGGCCTTCGAACGCGGCCTTTCTTCATGTGGTGCGGTTGCGTTTCGGCGACGACGTGCCGATGACGCGAGAGAACGCCTGGTACGACCTGACACTGGCGCCGGCCATGGCGCAGTGGGATGGCATGGACTCGGCCTACGACTGGTTGCGGGTGCAGTGCGGGCTGGTGCTCAGCGGTGCCCAGCAGTCGGTGGAGGCCGTCCTGAGCACCGAGGAGGAGGCGCGCGACTTCAACCTCGCGCAACCGCTGCCTTGTCTGCTGTTCAAGCGCAAGACGCGCGCCGGCCCACAAGGCTTGCTGGTGGAGTATGTGGAAGGCCTGTTCCGGGGCGATGCCTACGCCTACCAGATGGCGTTGGCGGTGTGAGGGATTGGGGTCGCGGCGTCAGTGCGCGCGATCCCGGAAGGTCAGTTTCATGATCACGATGGCGCCTGTGAGCACCACCATCACGGCATTGGCGACGGTCAGGGGCAGGTCGCCGATCAGGATGCCGTAGGCCAGCCACATGGCCAGGCCGATGGTCAGAATCAGGAAGGTGGGCAGCGAGATGCCGCTGACGTCCCGGGTCTTCCAGGTGCGCCAGACCTGTGGCACGAAAGACGATGTGGTCATGAAGGTGGCGGCGAGGCCGAAAAGTTCGAGCGGGGTCATGGCGTCTTCCGTGGTGGACAGCGAGGCCATCATCTCCTATGAAAGGCCTTCAATGCAAGTCCATTGTCATATCCATTGACCCCGCTCTTCGCGGGCCCCGGTTTACTTCGCCAGGCCTTCGGCCTTGAGCGCCGCCTGCACGGCCGGCCGGGCCGCCACCCGGGCGCGGAAGGCCTGCAGGTGCGCCAGGTCGGCGATGTCCACGCCCACCGCGCCCGCCCAGTTGGTGACGGTGAACAGGTAGGCGTCGGCGACGCTGAAGGTGTCGCCCAGCAGATGGGGCTTGCCGGCGAGTTCACCGTCGACCCATTGCAGCCGCTGGCGCAGGCGGTCCTTGGCCAGTTGCTTGGCTTCGGCCGGCATGGCCGGGTTGAACAGCGGCGAAAAGCCCTTGTGCACCTCGGTGCCGATGAAGGTGAGCCATTCCATCAGGCGGTAGCGGCCCAGCGTGCCGTAGGCCGGTGCCAGGTTTTTCTCGGGCACTTTGTCGGCGATGTACTGCACGATGGCCGGGCCTTCGCGCAGCTTCTCGCCGTCGGGCATCACCAGCAGCGGCACGTAGCCCAGCGGGTTGATGGTGTAGTAGTCCGTGCCGTCGGGCAACTGGTGGGTTTTGGTCGGGGCGGGAATGGCTTCGAAGGGCAGGCCCGATTCGTGCAGCACGATGTGGGGCGAGAGCGAACAGGCGCCGGGCGAGTAGTAGAGCTTGAGCATGGATGTCTCCGGGAGGGATGGGGGGAAAGCGAAGCGATCCTATCGGGCTTGCGGATTCTTTGCAGTCCACGGGCCTGGCCCGGTGGCTGGATGCGCAAGTGGTTCTGTGAAATGGGGCTTTTCGCGGTATCTTTCCAGCCACTTGGGCCCGAATCGCCCGCCAACCCCTTTGTGCCATGGCCACCGGTCACTTCGCTTTTGCCAACAACAGCAACCGCTTTCTCGCCTGCGAGCCGCTGACCGATCAGCCGTTTGCGGTGGCCGGCGTGCCCTACGACGGCGTCGTGACGAACCGGCCGGGCGCGCGTTTCGGGCCGCAGGCCATCCGCGCCGCGAGCCTGATGCTGTGCGACGGCATCCACCCGGTGTTCGACGTCTCGCCATTGGCCCATGTGGGCGATGCGCTGGACATGCGCCTGCCCAACGCCTCGCCGCTGCCCGAGGTGCGTGCCCACATCGAGCGCCAGGCGGCCGAGCTGATGGCGAAGCACCACTGCGTGTTCCTGGGCGGCGACCATTCGGTCACGCTCTCGCTGCTGCGCGCGGCGAAGGCGTTGTACGGTCGCGGCGAGCCGCTGGCCTGCGTGCATTTCGACGCGCACTGCGACACCTGGAGCGACCACTTCGGCGAACCCTCGGGCCACGGCACCTGGACGTATGAAGCCGTCCAGGAAGGTCTGATCAGCGCGCCGCACACGGTGCAGATCGGCATCCGTTCCAGCGGAGAACGCGCGGCGCGCGAGTACGTGGCCGACCAGGGTGGGCAGATCTTCACCGCGCGCGCCCTGCGCGGCCTGGACGGTGCGGCGCTGGCGCCGGTGCTGGCGGCCATCCGCGAGCGCATCGGTGAGCGGCCCTGTTACCTCACGCTCGACATCGACGTGCTCGACCCGGCCTTTGCGCCCGGCACCGGCACGCCCGAACCGGGCGGCCTGACCAGCGCGCAGGTGCTGACCTTCCTGGAAGAACTGGCCGGGCTGAACTGGGTGGGCATGGACTGTGTGGAGGTGGCGCCGGCCTACGACCACGCTGAACTCACCAGCAATGCGGCCGCCACCTTTGTCTGGACCTACCTGGCAGGCCAGGTGGCCCGCCGTCAGCGCGGCTGAAAGGAAACCCCATGTTCAAGCGTTCCCTGATCGGCTCGGACACCCAGCTCAACCGCCTGAGCTATTACGAGGCCAGCGTGCAGCGTCCGCCCTTGCAGCCGCCGCTGCAGGGCGAGGTAGAGGCCGACGTGGTGGTGGTCGGCGGTGGTTTCGCCGGCCTGTCGGCGGCGCTGGAGATGGCGCAGCGGGGCCTGTCGGTGGTGCTGCTGGAGGCCGACCGCGTGGGCTCGGGCGCCAGCGGGCGCAACGGCGGACAGGTGATCGTGGGCTACGCGAGCGGGCAGGAGCCATTCGAGCAGCAGCTTGGCGCCGCCGACGCGCAAACCGCCTGGAACCTCTCGGTCGAGGCGGTGGACCTGGTGGAGCGCCGCATCGCCGAATACGGCATCGATTGCGACTGGCAGCGCGGCTACCTGTACGTGGCCGACGCGCCGCGCAAGGTGCAGGCGCTGCGCAACGAGGCCGAGAGCCTGCGCCGGCAGGGCATCGATTGCGACTGGGCCGAAGGCGCCGACGTGCGCCGCCTGATCGACAGCCCGCGCTACCTGGCGGCCGCATACGAAAGCCGTTCCGGCCACCTGCACCCACTCAAGTACGCGCTGGGTCTGGCGCGCGCGGCCGAGGCGGCGGGGGTGCGCATTCACGAAGGCTCGCCGGTGACCGCGCTGGAGCGCGGCGCCACGCTGGTGGCGCGCACCGCGCAGGGCCGCGTGAAGGCGCGCTTTGGCGTGTTGGCGGGCAACTGCATGCTGCCCGAATACGGCCCGGCTGTGGCGCCCGACATCGCGCCGCGCATCATGCCCGTGGGCACCTACATCGTCGGCACCGCGCCGCTGGACGAAGCGCTGTGCCGGCGCCTGATTCCCAGCAACGCGGCGGTGTGCGACAACAACTTCGTGCTCGACTACTTCCGTTTCAGCGCCGACCGGCGCATGCTGTTTGGCGGCCGCGTGAGCTATACCGCGCTGACGCCGCCCGATCTGCGCAGCACCATGGCGCGCCGGATGGCGCAGGTGTTTCCGGATCTGCGCGACGCGCCGGTCGATTACGTGTGGGGCGGCTTCGTGGACATCAGCATGAACCGCGCGCCCGACTTCGGGCGGCTGGGCGACAACCTCTACTACCTGCAGGGATTCAGCGGCCATGGCGTGGCGCTGACCGGTCTGGCGGGCCAATTGGTGGCCGAGGCGGTGGCGGGGCAGGCTGGGCGTTTCGACGTGTTTGCGCGCCTCAAGCACCACGCCTTCCCGGGCGGCAAGCTGCTGCGCACGCCGAGCCTGGCGCTGGGCATGCTCTGGTACCGGATGAAAGACGTGATGGGGGGGTGATCGGCCCTGGTTCCGGTCCGGGTCCGAGCGTCTGCCCACCCGCGGGTGCTGCGCAGACGCCAGGGGGTCTCTCGGTGCCGGTGGCAGCGATGCCCGGCCCGTGCGAGGCCGCGCCGTGTGCCTGGCCAGTCGCCGGTGTCGCGCCTTCTCAGGGCCGACCTGGCGCTGGGGCGAAAAGGGGACAGGGTCTGGGGTTTCACCCCCGTCTGACGGCGTGGCTTGGGCACGCTCCCGCCGGTCCCAGAGGGTGCGCACAGGCGCACCGGCCTCACGAGCGAACGGGTCTCACGGGCAGGCGCTGATGGCCATGCCCCCCAGCGGTCGTTGTGTGCGGCGCGATCTACGGGCGCATTGAGGGTGGAGGCACGCCGGTTCGTCACGCCCAGCCACTGGCGCCTGGGCGCCTGTCGACGCCCAAGCGCTGGAATGTGCTCGCGCTCCCGCTGTTAATGCCTTTAACGTTTCGCATCGGGCCAGCGATGGAGCGCGGGCAAATGCCATTCACACCCGTTCTGCCAATCCACCGTAAGAGACGACGCACGACAATCTGCCTGCAGTGGCGGCGATCGCAAATCCGGCACTAAACTGGTTCGGATTTTCGGTCACTTGATAAACCAGTGCTGCCGTACCGCCGCTGCCATCCGAGTAGGTGGTGGTGAACCCAGCGTCGTCCGCGTCGACTTCGCCATGCAAATCGATATCGCTCAGTTTCACCGAAATTTTTCGCCCGTCCTGACGCACAGTGGGCGTAAATTGCAACTGATAGGGAAGGCCCGTTAGGCACGTATCGGAAAACTTTTGCAATGTCAGGGTGTAATTGCCCGAAAATCGGCCGCCGTCCCCATCACCGCCGCCGCAGGCCGTCAGGAGTCCAGCGGACAACAGGAGGCCGATGGCGATACGCTTGAATGGCGTTTTTGCGAAGGTCATGGCCGGCCCCCCGTCTGCTGGTAGGCGGGTTTGATCAATTTTGCCGCCAGATTCTCGACGGCTGTTTTGGCGCTGTTCGCGTCGGCCGCCGGGGTGCTGGCAGAGGGAGCCGTGCTTTTTCTCAATACAAGCTGTTTTTTGGCCGCTTCTACCGCTTGGGATTCTGCTGTGCCTGGGCTCGCGTGAATAGCGCCGGCGGAAAGGCATATTGATAAATAAAAGATAACCCTGATGTTCATGTTGATCCCATTTTGGTAAGAGCAGCCTCGGAAATGAATGCCTGCGTCAATGACAAATCGGTCGCATCGACCGTATAAATGTAATGAAGTGTTTTATTAAAATTGTCGCGTCTGTGACAGGGCAAGCATTCGGGTTTCCGATGGGCGCCAGCGCATGCAATGGGCCTCAAAGCCTGTCCCGTGCGTGGGGGCGCGCGAAACCCTGCATCGGCGGTTCGATGCGCTGTTGCGCCCGGCCGGCATCGTCTGCACGAACCCGACGTGCGGGGTCCGATGGAGGTAGGCCCTGAAGGGCCACCCCGGGCACGGCGGCTTGTGGGCCCCTATCGGCGTGGTGCCGACGCGGGCCCGGTGCACAGGGTGAAGGGCACAGCGGGCAACGGCCAACGTCCCATGACGGGGGATGCGGGCGCACGCGCTGCTGCGCGGTAAAGACGCCGTGGTGCTGGCCGACGCGGGCGATCCGCGTGTGGACCCGCGTCCACCGATGGGGTGGGGCCCTGCGCAAGGGGCGGTCGAAGGGGCTTTCAGCCCCGCGGCATCAAGCCCACGGTGGCGCCGATCTCGTGCGGCTGGCTCATGCCGCCGTGCACCAGCACCGGGGTGCCGTCCACCTGCACGGTGTAGAGGAAGTGGCTGCCGCGGAAGACGCGCTCGGTCACGGTGCCGTGCACGGCGCTGCCGGCGTCGATGCGCAGGTCCTCCGGGCGCACCAGCACCTGGGTGGTGCCGTCGGCGTCGAAGTGGGGGGCGTCGGCCGGCACCGGGCCGGCCACGGTTTGCCAGGGGCCGCCAGCGCCGGCTGCTTGCGCGGGCAGCAGCACGCCTTCGCCGATCAGGCGCGCTACCTCGGGGGTGGCGGGGCGGTGGTAGACGTCGAAGGCGCTGTCCCACTGGTGCAGGCGTCCGCCGACCATGACGCCGACGGCGTCGGCCATCGCGAAGGCTTCGTGCTGGTCGTGCGTGACCATCAGCGCGGTGGCGCCGGCCTGGCGCAGGATGGCCCGGATTTCGCGCGCGATGGCCACGCGCAGGCTGGTGTCGAGGTTGGAGAAGGGTTCGTCCAGCAGCAGCAGGGCCGGCTGCGGGGCCAGCGCGCGCGCCAGCGCCACGCGCTGTTGCTGGCCGCCCGAGAGTTCGTGCGGCCAGCGTTTTTGCAGGCCCTCGAGCCCGACCAGGGAAAGCATTTCGGACACGCGGCGCTGGCGCTCGGCGGCGCTCAGCCGGCCCAGGCCGAAGGCCACGTTGCCCTGCACGTTCAGGTGCGGGAACAGCGCGTGGTCCTGGAACACCATGCCGATGCCACGTTCGCGCGGCGGCAGGTGGTGCTCGGCCGAGGCCACAGTGCGGCCGGCCAGCGCGATGCGGCCGGCGCGCAGCGGCTCGAAGCCGCCGATGGCGCGCAGCAGCGTGGTTTTGCCGCAGCCCGAGGGGCCGAGCAGGCAGCCGATTTCGCCCCGGGGCAGGGCCAGAGAGACGGCCTGGACGACGTCGGTGCGGCCGTAGCCGAGGGTGACGCGGTCGACTTCAAGCATGGGTGTCGTCATGGGGAGCAGCGGTCGAGGTGGGCTGGCGCTCGGTCTGGGCTACCAGCAGCGCCACGGGCAGCAAGCCGACGAGCACGATGGCCAGTGCGGGCAGCGCGGCCTGGTCCCACAGGGATTCGGTGGTGAGCTGGAACACGCGCACGGCCAGGGTGTCCCAGCCGAAGGAGCGGGTCATGAGGGTGATGGGCATTTCCTTCATGACGTCCACCAGCACCATCAGAAAGCCCGAGAGCAGGCCGGTGCGCAGCAGGGGCAGGTGCAGGCGGCGCAGGGTCTGCCCGGTGGTCAGGCCGAGCGAGGCGCAAGCGTCTTCCTGGCTGCGGCTGATGCGTTGCATGGCGCTGTCGGTGGCCTGGTGGGCCACGGCCACGAAGCGCGCCGACAGCGCCAGCAACATGGTGGCCAGCGTGCCTTTGAGCAGGGTCAGGCCTTCGTAGCCGAGCGGGCGCAGCAGGGGCAGCAGCTGGTCGTCGAGCCAGGCGATGGGCACGAACACGCCCACGGCCAGCACCACGCCTGGGAAGGCGTAGCCGATCACCGCCAGCCGCACCAGCCAGGCGGTGCCGGCGTCGGCGTGCAGGCGGCGCAGCCAGGACAGCAGCAGCGCCAGCACGGTGGTGATGCTGGCGGTGGCCAGGGCCAGTTGCAGCGAGTTCCAGGCGAAGCCCCAGTAGCGCTCGTCGAGGTCTTCGCGCCAGACGCTCAGCGACCAGGCGACGATCTGGACCATCGGCACCACGAAGGCGACCGCCAGCACCGCGGCGCAGGCGGCGAAGGCGCCCCAGCGGGCGCGGCCGCGCAACGCGATGCGGCCCTGGCGGCTGGCGGCCGTGTGGTAGCGCTGGGCCTCGCGCGAGCGCTGTTCGGCCGCGATCAGCAGCAGCACCACCAGCACCAGCAGCGCGGCCAGTTGGGCCGCCGCGCCGAGGTTGTGCAGATCGAACCAGGCTTTGTAGAGCGCGGTGGTGAAGGTGTCGAAGTTGAACACCGCCACGGCGCCGAAGTCGGCCAGCACCTCCATCAGCACCAGTGCCAGGCCGGCGATGATCCAGGGCCGCGCCATGGGCACGGCCACGCGCAGCACCGCGCCAGTGGCCGAGTGGCCGAGCGACTGCGCCGCTTCCATGGCGCGCCGGCCCTGGGTCAGGAAGGCGCTGCGGGCGAGCAGGTAGACGTAGGGATAGAACGCACACACCAGGGCCAGCGTCAGCCCCCAGAGGCTGCCCCGGATTTCGGGGAACCAGCGGCTGGAGCCGAACACGGCCCGGATCGCGCTTTGTACCGGGCCGGCGAACTCGAACAGCCCCATCTGCACGAAGGCCAGTACGTAGGCCGGAAAGGCCAGCGGCAGCACCAGCGCCCAGGCGAACACGCGCCGGCCCGGGAATTCGTACAGGGTGGTCAGCCAGGCCAGCGGCACGCCGATGAGTAGCACGCCGGCGGCGACCAGCGCCATGAGCAGCGCGGTGTTGGCCAGCACGCGCGGCAGCACGTACCGCCACAGGTGTTGCCAGACGTCCGACTGGGGCGTGAGCGCGAGCGCCACCACCACGCCCAGGGGAATGAGCGTGAGCAGGGCGATGGCCCCCACAGCGGCCATGCCCCTCCAGGGCCGTTTGAGCGGCCGAGGGAGGGGCATGGCGGGTGAGGGGCTGGCCGTCGTCAGGTCGGTATCAGCGGTAGCCAACGCGGTCCAGCAGGCGGATGGCGGCGGCTTGTTTGGAGCCGATGTCGGCCGCGTTCAGCGGGCTGGGCACGAACTTGCCCCAGGCTTTGACGATGGGATCGGCCTCGGCCTTGGGGTTGATCGGGCTCTCGAAAGTGCCGTGCGTGTAGGCGTTCTGAACGGCTTGGCTGGACAGCCATTCGAGCAGCTTGCGCGCGCCATCGGGGTTCTTGGCGTGCGCGGTCACGCCAGCGCCCGAGAGGTTGACGTGCGCGCCGCCTTCACCAGTCCCCTGGTTGGCCCAGAAGAGCTTGACCTTCTGGTTGAAGTTGGGCTCCTTGGACAGGATGCGGCCGTAGTAGTAGGTGTTGGCGATGCCCACTTCGCACTGGCCGGCCTCGATGGCCTTGAGCAGGCTGTTGTCGTTGGTGAAGACGTCGGTGGCCAGGTTGGCGACCCAGCCCTTGGCGATTTCCTCGGCCTTGGCTTCGCCGTGTTTGGCGATCATCATGGCCGTGAGCGACTGCGTGTAGGTCTGCTTGCTGGTGCGCAGGCACAGCTTGCCCTTCCACTTCGGCAGCGCCAGGTCTTCGTAGGTGGACAGGTTCTTGGGATCGACCTTGCCCTCGGCGTAGAAGATGGTGCGCTCGCGTTGCGACAAGCCCCACCAGCGGCTACCCGGGTCGCGGAAATTGGCCGGCACGTTGGCGTCGAGCGCGGACGATTCGACCTTGCGCAGCAGGCCGCGTTCGGCCGCGTTCCAGAGGTTGCCCATGTCGACGGTGATCAGCACATCGGCCGGCGAGCTGGCGCCTTCGGCCGCCAGGCGCTCGGCGAGCGAGCCGCCGCGGTCGGTCAGCAGGTTGATCTTGACGCCGGTTTCCTGGGTGTAGCGGTCCAGCGTGGGCTTGAGCAGTTGTTCGATGCGCGACGAATACACGGTCACCGCCTGCTGGGCCAGCGCCTGCGAGGTCAGGCCCAGGGTGGTCAGGCCGGCGGCCAGGGCGAATTTCAAGCTTTTCAAAACGGAATCTCCTGATGCGGTGCGGGGGAAATCAGAACGTCACGTTGGCCTTGAGCCAGAGCGTGCGGCCGGCCGGCGCCGTGCCCTTGGTGGCGGAGGTGGTCTTGTAATAGACGCTGCCCAGCACGGTCTCGCCGGCGCTGTTGGTCCAGGCCTTGTACTTGTCGAAGTCCTTGTCGAACAGGTTGTAGAGGTTGGCACTCAGCGTGACGTTCCTGCTCAGCTTGTACGACGTGCCCAGGTGGAACAGCGAATAGGCTTGCAGGTCGCCCAGCGCGAGGTATTCGCGGCGGTTGTCGCCGGTGAGCTGGGTGGCATCGCCGTCGAAGCGGCGGCTTTCGCCGCGGTATTCGCCGCGCAGCCAGACGCTCCAGCGTTCGCCCGGTGTCCAGTTCAGCTGGGCCGACGCCACGTGTTCGGCGGTGTCGCTGAGCTGGCCGCTCTTGCGGCCGTTGACGATGGCTTCGCTGTCGGTCCAGGTGTAGTTGACGCCCAGCGACCACTGCTTGTTCAGCGCAAACTTGTTGCCCAGCTCCAGACCCCAGGTCTTGCCTTCGTCGATGTTGATCGAGTACGTGGCGGTGGGGTTGACCGAGCAGCTGGAGATCCACACATTGCTGCAGTCGCCGCCGCTGCTGATGCGGTCCTTGATGCGGTTGTGGAACAGCGTGGCCGAGCTGGTGATGCCGCGCTGGTTGTCAAAGGCCACGCCCAGTTCGGTGCTGGTGCTGGTCTCGGGCTTGAGCGTGGGGTTGCCGATGCTCAGCACCGTGCCCTGGCCGCTGACGTTGTTCATGCCGTCGATGAGCTGGTTCACGCGCGGGGCCTTGAAGCCCTGGCTGACGCCGCCCTTGACGGTCCAGTTCGGGTTGGCGGTCCAGACCAGGTAACCGCGTGGCGAGAACTCGCCGCCGAACGCGTCGTGGTGGTTGTAGCGCCCGCCCAGGGTGGCGGTGAGGCTGTCGCTCAGCCGCCATTCGTCTTCGGCGAACAGGGCCCACATGGTCTGGCTGTAGCGCTGGCTCAGCAGACCGTCCTTGAGGTCGGCATCCCACCACTGGGCACCGGTGGTGAGCACGTGTTGCTCTCCCAGCGGGGTGACCAGCTTGGTGTCCAGCACCGTGTCGGTGGCTTTGAGTTCGCGGGCGGTGCCGGCGCTGGGATCGCGGGCCGGACGGGCCGCCGTGGGAATGGTGCGGCCGATGGTTTCGGTGACGTTGCGCGTCAGGCTCGATTCGATCAGGCCGATGCCCAGCCGGCTGGTGTGGCCGATGGCCACCTGGTCGCGGTTGAAGCGCATGAAGTCGCGGTAGCCCGACGCCGTGGGGGTCGTGGCGCCGGTGGCGCAGTTGACGTAATCGCGCGTGCCCAGGCGGCAATCTTCGTTGTTGTACCAGGTGCGGTCCTGCTCGACGTCGAGCCACAGATCGTGCGACTTGCTGGGGGTGAGCGTCAGCTTGGCGCCGACGGCATGCTGGCGGCTCTCGCCCGGGCGCGGATCGCGGCCCGTTCCCTGGATGATGCGGTCGGACGCGTCGCGGTCGTAGACGTTGCCGCGCACGGCCAGGCCCAGCGTGTCCGGAACCAGCGGACCGCTGGCGTACACGCTGAGCTTGCGCTGATCGCCTTCGCTGCTGGCGCCGGGAATGCCCACTTCCAGGCCGGCGCTGCCGCTCCAGGACTTGGCCACCTTGCGCGTGATGATGTTGACCACGCCGCCCATGGCGTCGGAACCGTACAGCGTGGACATGGGGCCGCGGATGATTTCGATGCGCTCGATGGCCGAGAGCGGCGGCACGAAGCTGGTGTGCGCGGCGCTGAAGCCGTTGGGCGTGACGTCGCCGGCCGCGTTCTGGCGCCGGCCGTCGATCAGGATCAGCGTGTATTCGCTGGGCATGCCGCGGATGCTGATGTCCAGCCCGCCGGTCTTGCCGGTGGTGCCCAGCACGTCGACGCCTTCGACCCCCTGCAGCGCCTCGGCGAGATCGCGGAACGGGCGGCTTTCCAGTTCGCTGCGCGTGACCACCGAGATGGACGCCGGTGCCTGTTTCAGGTCCTGCTCGAAACCGGAAGCGGTCACCACCACCTCCGACAGGACGGTTTCGGTCTGGGCGCTGGCCAGGCTGGCGCAGGCACCCAGGGCCGCGAACACGGTCACGCGCAGGGTGAACGGAAGCGCGCGAACACGCGGGCGGGCGGAGGGGGTCATGCTCAAACTCCTCAAGGACAGAAAGGGAGCCGGTTCGCGGTGCCAGGCCATCGGGCCTGTCCGGACGGCGGGGCCAAAGGCCCAGACGGTTGCACTTAATTTCTTAAGTTAAGCGAATGTAAACGAGAAACATTCTTTTTTGCATTAAAGCCCGAGCGCACCTCCCGGGTTTTCCCTTGCTGTTGCGGCGGATGGCGCCCTCTGTGGTGCTGGTGCTGGCGGGCGTGGCCGGGCCGGTGGTGCAACTTTCTGCCAGGGCAGGGTTCTGATGGGCGTCCCTTTTTTTCTGGCTGGAGGCCTCTGTGTCCGTTGCTTCGACCGTTTCCCGTGTTCCGGCCCTGGTGGCCGCTGTCCTGCTCACCGTCCACGGCGCTGCGGCCTGGGCCCAGACCGATCACGCCGGGCACGGCGCCCCGGCGGCGGCCGCGCAGAAGGCCGCACCTTCGTCCCAGGAGTTCCAGGCGGCCAACGACCGCATGCACCGCGACATGGGGGTGGCGCTCACGGGCGATGCCGACCGCGACTTTCTCGCCGGCATGATTCCCCACCACCAGGGGGCCATCGACATGGCCGAGGTGGTGCTGCGCCACGGCAAGGACGCGCGCGTGCGCCAGCTGGCCGAAGAGATCATCCGCGCCCAGAAGGCCGAGATCGCGCAGATGCAGGCCTGGCTGCGCGAGATGCCGGCCGCGCCGACACGCTGAGTTCGCCGGCTGTTCAGCCGGCCCGGGCCAGGGCGTCGCGCACCACGGCCGCCAGCTGGCGACCGGCCGGCCCGATGCCGGCCATGGGGGCGTAGCCGTAGCCGATGACCAGGCCCTGCAGGTCCTGGCGGCGCAGGCAGTAGGCCGACAGCGGCCGCACCGTCAGCCCTTGCTGGGCCAGCCGCTGGGCCAGTTGCCGGTCGTTCACGCCCGGAGGCAGGCGCAGGCACAGGTGCAGGCCCTGGTCGGCGCCGCTGATGAAGGTGTCGCCCGCGAGCACGGGGCGCAGCGCGTCGAGCAGGGCCCCGCGCCGTTCGGCGTAGCTCTGCCGGGCCCGCCGCAGCGCGCTGCTGAAGTGGCCCATTTCGATGAATTCGGCCAGCGCGGCCTGCAGCGGCATCTGCCCCGGGCGGTTGAAGTCGTAGTGCGCCTGGCGGAAGGCGTCGGCCAGCGGCTTGGGCACCACCAGGTAGCCCAGCTTGATGCCGGGGTAGAGCACCTTGGAGAAGGTGCCCATGTAGAACACCCGGCCGTCGGGATCGAGGCCTTCCAGGCTGGACAGCGGCGGGCCGCTGAAGCGGTATTCGCTGTCGTAGTCGTCTTCCAGGATCCAGGCGTTGTGCGCGCGCGCGGTGGCCAGCAATTGCTGGCGCCGCGGCAGCGACATCACGGCTCCGGTCGGGTACTGGTGCGAAGGCGTCACGTAGATCAGGCGTGGCGGGTGGGCGTCGTCGGGCCCGCCGGGCCGGATGCCTTGATCGTCCACCGTCACCGGGTGCAGCTGCAGTCCGGAGGCCATGAAGGCTTTGGCCGCGCCCCAGTAGGCCGGGTCCTCCACCCAGACGGTGTCGCCGTGGTCGGCCAGCAGGCGCGCGCACAGCTCGATCGACTGCTGGGTGCCGGTGGTGACGATGACCTGGTCGGCGTCGAGCTGCACGCTGCGGAACACGCGCAGGTAGTCGGCGATGGCGCGGCGCAGCGGCGCGTAGCCCCCGGAGTCGTTGTAGTCCAGCATGTCCGGGTAGGTCATGCGCCAGTGCTTGTTCTGCAGCCGCTGCCAGAGCGTGAGCGGAAAGGCGCTGAAGTCGGCAATGCCGGGCGTGAAGGGCTGGACCTCCAGCTCGCTGGCGCGGAAAGCGGCGGTGAGCGCCTCGCCCCGGCGTGAGAGCCGGGCCATGGGCGCGGGGGCCAGGCCCAGGCCGGGGCGGCGCAGCGGGTTGCCGCCGGCGCGGGGCACGGAGTCGTTGACATAGGTGCCGCTGCCGACCCGGCTGGCCAGATAGCCTTCGACGCTGAGCTGGTTGATGGCGGCCACCACGGTGTTGCGCGACAGGCCCAGATCCTGCGCCAGGTCGCGGCTGGAGGGCAGCCGCTCGCCGGCCCCGAGCTTGCCTTCGAGCATGGCGCGGCGCAGCGCCTCGTAGAGCTGGCGGTGCAGCGGCAGGGCGTCGCGCGCGCCCAGGCGGTTCATTTCGGCCAGCAGGTACTCGGACAACATGTCTGTGGATTTCCGTGCGGAGCAGGAGGTCGGGGTGCCGGCCCGGACGCGGATCGGTGCCGGGATCGCGTCAAATGGCACCATAAGGTGGCATCAACTGGCTCTGATTGTGATCCAATTTGCAGAACAGAATGGTTTCAGTCTTGGAGACACCATGAAAAACCCGCCTTGCATGGTCTGGCTGCCGGCCGATCACCGACTCATGGGCGACCATGGGCACCAGATGCCCTTTCTGGTGCTGGGTGACAAATACGCCCGCGCCGTCAAGGTGGGGGCCGAGGCCCAGCCCGTCATGTTTCCCCTGGCCGACACCGGGCAGATTCAGGAACTGCTCTCGATGGTGGACGGCGTGATGCTGACCGGTTCGCCGTCGAACGTGCACCCTTCGCATTTCGACGAAGCCGTCGCCGACCCCAGCCTGCCGCTCGATCCGGCGCGCGACCAGCTCACGCTGGCGCTGGTGCGGGCCTGCGTGCACGAAGGCGTGCCGCTGCTGGGCGTGTGCCGCGGCTTCCAGGAAATCAACGTGGCGCTGGGCGGCACACTGCACCAGCGGGTGCACGAGGTGCCGGGCCTGATGGACCACCGCGAGCCCAAGACCGCCCCGTTCGAGGTGCAGTACGCACCCAGCCACCCGCTGCGGCTGGTGCCGGGCAGCGTGTTCGAGACCTGGGCTGGCGGCAGCGAGGTCATGGTCAATTCGCTGCACGGGCAGGGCATCAACCGCCTGGCCCCGGGTCTGGACGCGCTGGCCCATGCGCCGGACGGTCTGGTCGAAGCCTTCGGCGTGCGCGGCGCGCGCACCTTTGCCTACGCGGTGCAGTTCCACCCGGAATGGCGCTGCTGGGAAACCCCTTTCTACGGGGCCATCTTCGAGGCGTTCGGGCGGGCCTGCCGCTCGCGCCAGAGTCTGCGCCTGCAGGCGGCCGACCTGGCGCGCCATACCCCCGCCTGACTCCGTCCGCAGATCGGGCAATATCGCGTCACCGACCAACCCAAACAGCCAAACAGGAACCCGCATATGTCCAGCCCCCAGACCTTCAACGACCTGGAGCAATGGCTCAACCAGCACCGCGTGACCGAGGTGGAATGTCTGGTGCCCGACCTGACCGGCGTGGCACGCGGCAAGATCCTGCCGCGCGAGAAGTTCACCGAAGACCGGGGTATGCGGCTGCCACAGGGCATCGTGGGCATGGGCGTGACTGGCGAGTTTCCTGAAAGCGGACCCTATTACGACGTGGTCGACCCGACCGACCGCGACATGCAGCTGCGGCCCGATCCCTCGACCGTGCGCATCGTGCCCTGGGCCGTCGATCCGACCGCGCAGGTGGTGCACGACTGTTTCGACCACCAGGGCAAGCTGGTGCCGTTTGCACCGCGCAGCGTGCTGCGCCGCATCTGCGACCTGTTCGACGCGGAAGGCTGGGAGCCCGTGGTGGCGCCCGAGCTGGAGTTCTACCTGACCGCACGCAACACAGACCCCAACACCCTGCTCAAGCCGCCCATCGGCCGCAGCGGCCGCGCCGAGACCTCGCGCCAGGCCTATTCCATCGACGCGGTCAACGAGTTCGACCCGCTGTTCGAAGAGATCTACGACTACTGCGACAAGATGAATCTCAACGTGGACACGCTGATCCACGAGGTGGGCGCGGGCCAGATGGAGATCAACTTTTTCCACGCCCACCCGCTGGGCCTGGCCGACGAGGTGTTCTTCTTCAAGCGCACCGTGCGCGAGGCCGCGCTGCGCCACGACATGTACGCCACCTTCATGGCCAAGCCCATCGCGGGCGAGCCCGGCAGCGCGATGCACGTGCACCAGAGCATCGTCGACAAGGCCACCGGCAAGAACATCTTCAGCAACCCGGACGGTTCGCCCTCCGAGGCCTTCTACCACTACATCGGTGGCCTGCAGCGCTACATCCCGGCGGCCATGGTGCTGGTGGCGCCCTACGTGAACAGCTACCGGCGCCTGAGCCGCCACACCGCCGCGCCGATCAACATCGAATGGGGTCACGACAACCGCACCGTCGGCATCCGTTCGCCCATCTCCACCCCGGCCGCGCGCCGCATCGAAAACCGCGTGATCGGCGCCGACGCCAATCCCTACGTGGCCATGGCCATGACGCTGGCCTGCGGCTACCTGGGCATGAAGAACAAGATCAAGCCCAAGTCGGAGATGAAGGGCGACGCCTACCTCTCGCCCTACGCGCTGCCGCGCAGCCTGGGCGAGGCGCTCGACTGGCTGCGCCGCGAGACCGACCTGCACGAGGTGCTGGGCAAGGAGTTCGTGACCATCTACACCGAGATCAAGGAACTGGAATTCGAAGAATTCATGAAGGTGATCTCGCCCTGGGAGCGCGAACACCTGCTGCTGCATGTTTGACCCCCGCGCCGCAGGGAAGGCCCCCCCGCAGCCTTTGGCGTCACCCCCAGGGGCAACGCTGGCGGCTCCGGCGGAGCCGGTTCCGCGGCGTTCTCGACGAATACATCCCGAAAGTGAGACCCTATGAACACTTCCACCCTCATCGCTCCGCCAGCGCTGGTGCAGCGCGCTGAAAAGCAGGACACCCAGGCCATCCAGGCGCTGGACAGTGCGCACTTCATCCACCCGTTCACCGACCACGGGGATCTGGCCACGCGCGGCGCGCGGGTGATCACACATGCCGACGGCATCTATGTCTGGGATTCGGAAGGGAACAAGATCCTCGACGGCATGAGCGGCCTGTGGTGCGTCAATGCCGGTTATGGCCGCAAGGAGCTGGCCGATGCGGCCTACCAGCAGCTGATGACGCTGCCGTTCTACAACAGCTTCTTCCAGACCACCAACGTGCCGGCGGTGCAACTGGCCGCCAAGCTGGCGGCGCTGGCACCGAAGGTGGGCGACCGCTCGTTCAACCACGTGTTCTTCAGCAGCAGCGGCAGCGAAAGCAACGACACCAACGTGCGCATGGCGCGCCGCTACTGGGACCTGCTGGGTCAGTCCCAGCGCAAGGTCATCATCAGCCGCCACAACGCCTACCATGGCTCCACCATGGCCGGCGCCTCGCTGGGCGGCATGAGCGGCATGCACGCGCAGGGCGATCTGCCGATTCCCAACATCACCCACATCGACCAGCCCTACTACTTCGAGAACGCCCGCGGTGGCGAGAGCAAGGCCGACTTCGGCCTGCGCGCCGCGCGCTGGCTGGAAGAAAAAATCCTCGAAATCGGGCCCGAGAAGGTGGCCGCCTTCATCGCCGAGCCGGTGCAGGGTGCCGGCGGCGTGATCATCCCGCCCGAAACCTACTGGCCCGAGATCCAGCGCATCGTTGACCAGTACGGCATCCTGCTGATCTGCGACGAGGTGATCTGCGCCTTTGGCCGCCTGGGCCACTGGTTTGCCTACGAGAAGTTCGGCATCAAGCCCGACCTGGTGACCTTCGCCAAGGGCGTCACCAGCGGCTACATCCCGCTGGGCGGTGTGATGGTGGGCAACCGCGTGGCCGAGGTGCTGATCGACAAGGGCGGCGAGTTCAACCACGGCTACACCTACAGCGGCCACCCCGTGGCCTGTGCCGTGGGCCTGGCCAACCTGAACCTGATGGAGCGCGAGAACCTGCCGGGCCGGGTGCGCACCGAAACCGGGCCGTATCTGGCCACGCAGTTCGAGGCGCTCAAGGACCACCCGCTGGTGGGCGACGCTGAGACCTGCGGCTTCGTGGCAGGCCTGGTGCTGGTCAAGGACAAGGCGAACAAGCAGATGTTCGACCCGGACCGGGCGGTGGGCATGATCTGCCGCGGCCACTGTTTCCGAAACGGCCTGATCATGCGCGCCGTGGGCGACCGCATGATCATCGCGCCGCCGCTGAGCATGACGGTGGCGCAGATCGACGAAATGATGGGCCTGATCCGCCGCTGTCTGGACGCGACGCTGGCCGATGTGCGTGACCAGGGCCTGTTGGCGTGAATAGAATGCGTCTGCAGTGCGTTTCGCCCCATTTTGGGGACAAGGTTGGTCCGCGACTTGCTATTTCAGCGTACAAGTGCACGACCGACTTCGCTGCGCCGATCTCTGGTTTCCACCCCCATCCTCTCCTGGAGTGTTCGTCATCATGATGAAAAAGCATGTCCTGGCCCTGGCCATCTCCGCTGTCCTGCTGGCCGCCTGCGGCAAGAAGGAAGAACCCGCACCGGCGCCGGCCCCGGTCGAGACCACCGCTGCAGCACCGGCCGCTCCCGCCGGCCCGGTGCTCGATGACGAGAAGGTCCTCAACATCTACAACTGGCCCGACTACATCACGGAGACCATGATTGCCGATTTCGAGAAGGAAACCGGCGTCAAGGTGAACTACGACACCTTCGAGAACAACGAAGCGCTGCACGCCAAGCTGGTGGCCGGCAACTCGGGCTACGACATCGTGATCCCCACGGCCGGCTTCGGCAAGAAGCAGATCGACGGTGGCCTGTACCAGGAAATCGACAAGACCAAGATCCCCAACTACGCCAACCTCGATCCCGAGTTCATGGCCAAGATCGCGGGCGTCGATCCGGGCAACAAGCACTTCGTGCCCTGGGCCTGGGGCTTCACCACCGTGGGCATCAACAAGCAGAAGGTGGAAAAGGCGCTGGGCGGCATGCCGATGCCCGAAAACGCCTGGGACCTGGTCTTCAAGCCCGAGTACGCCAACAAGCTCAAGGGCTGCGGCATCATCTACCTGGATTCGCCGAGCGAAATCCTGCCGGTGGCGCTGCACTACGTCGGCAAGCCCGCGTACAGCGAAAACCCCGAGGACTTCAAGGAAGCCGGTGCCATGCTGGCCAAGGTGCGCAAGGACGTGCGCCTGTTCTCCAGCACCATGATCGACGACATCGCCGGCGGCAAGGGCTGCGCCTTCATCGGCTGGTCGGGTGACATCAACATCGCGGCAGACCGCGTCAAGGAAACCGGCGGCAAGGACGAGATCGTGCCGCTGCTGCCCACCGGCGGTGGCCTCGTGTTCATCGACACCATGGCCATTCCGAAGGACGCCAAGCACCCGAACAACGCGCTGGCCTTCATGGACTTCTACCTGCGCGCCGAAAACGGTGCCGCCATGGCCAACGAGATGAACTACCCCACGGGCAACAAGGCCGCGCTGCCGATGATCAAGGACGAGGTCAAGGGCAACAAGACCATCTTCCTGTCGGACGAAGACACGGCGCGTCTGATCCCCACCGGCGGCTTCTCCAACGAAGTGTCCGGCGTGGTCAACGACACCTACAACGCCTTCAAGCGCGGCAAGTAAGTCGCAGCACCGGGAGCGGGCTGTTCAATCCCTGGGGTTGAGCAGCCCTTTTTTTATCGATCGCACGAGAAACGGACACCCACATGGCTGAGCAAGCAGGCTTTCTGGTCACCGAAAAACTGGTCAAGCGTTTCGACGAAGCGGTGGCCGTGGACGAAGTGTCGCTGTCCATCGGCAAGGGCGAGATCTTCGCGCTGCTGGGCAGCTCGGGCTGCGGCAAGTCGACCCTGCTGCGCATGCTGGCCGGTTTCGAGACCCCCACCAAGGGCCGCATCCTGCTCGGTGGCCAGGACGTGGCGCGCATGCCGCCCTACGAGCGCCCCGTCAACATGATGTTCCAGAGCTATGCGCTGTTTCCGCACCTGAACATCTGGGAAAACATCGCCTTCGGCCTCAAGCGCGAGGGCCTGCCCAAGGACGAGATCCAGAAGCGCACCGACGAGATGCTGGCGCTGGTGCAGCTCTCGCCCTACGCCAAGCGCAAGCCGCACCAGCTCTCGGGCGGCCAGCAACAGCGCGTTGCGCTGGCACGCAGCCTGGCCAAACGGCCCAAGCTGCTGCTGCTGGACGAGCCGCTGGGCGCGCTCGACAAAAAGCTGCGCGAGCAGACCCAGTTCGAGCTGGTCAACATCATCGAGAAGGTGGGCGTGACCTGCGTGATGGTGACGCACGACCAGGAAGAGGCCATGACCATGGCCAGCCGCATCGCCATCATGAGCAAGGGCCGCGTGCTGCAGGTGGGCACGCCGCAGCAGATCTACGAATACCCGGCCAACCGTTTCGTGGCCGACTTCATCGGCAACGTCAACCTGTTCGAAGGCCAGCTCACGGTGGACGAGCCCGACCGCTGCGCCGCCAGCACCAGCATCGGCGAGATCAGCATCGGCCACGGCATCAGCGGCTCGCTGGGCATGCCGGTGGCGGTGGCGGTGCGGCCCGAAAAGATCAGCATCGCCAAGACCCGGCCCGCGCATGTGCAGGTCAACCTGTTCTCCGGCCGGGTCAAGGAAATTGCCTACTTCGGCTCCTACAACACCTACATCCTGCTCACCCCGCAGGGCACGAAGGTCAAGATCACCGAGCCCAACGGCTCGCGCCACGAAATGCTGGGCATCACCTGGGAGGACGACGTGTTTTTCTGGTGGGAGGACATGGACGCGGTGGTGCTTCGGGACTGATGGTCCCCCCCGCGCCGCGCCTCCGGCGCGTCACCCCCTCAAAGGGGCGATGCGGGTGACCCGGCAAAGCCGGTTCCACCGCATCTTCGTCTCAGGTCTTTTCTTTCGGTCGATTTTTCGGAGCAGATGATGGCCTCTTCCTCTCTCCCCGTCCCCGGCAAGCGCTTCGTCATCGGGGTGCCTTACGCCTGGTTGTTCATCTTCTTTTTCCTGCCGTTCCTGATCCTGCTGTACATCAGCTTCGTGGACATGGGCACGGACATCCACCCGTTCAAGCCGATCTGGGACACCACCACCGGCCTGCTGCACCTGAAGTACGAAAACTACTTCTCGATCTTCCGCACGGAAGAGGGCGCACCGCTGTTCAAGACGCTGTATGTCGACGCCTACCTGCGATCAATCTGGTACGCGCTGCTGACGGCGATCTTCTGCCTGGTGATCGGCTACCCCTTCGCCTACTTCCTGGCGCGCTCGCCGGCCAGTGTGCGGCCGGCGCTGCTGCTGATGGTGATGCTGCCGTTCTGGACCTCCTTCCTGTTGCGTGTTTACGCCTGGAAGGGCATCCTGGCCGATCAGGGCGTGCTCAACCGCTTGCTGATGACCATCGGCCTGACGTCCGAGCCCATCCCCATGCTCTACACCAACGTCTCCATGCTGGTGGGCATGACGTACGTGTACCTGCCCTTCATGGTGCTGCCGCTCTACGCCAACCTGGTGAAGATGGACTTCCGCCTGCTCGAAGCGGCCTACGACCTGGGCACCTCGCCTTTCAAGGCCTTCTGGCTCATCACGGTGCCGCTGTCCAAGGCCGGCATCATCGCGGGCTTCATGCTGGTGTTCATCCCCTGCGTGGGTGAATTCGTGATCCCCTCGCTGCTCGGCGGGCCGGAAAACCTGATGATCGGCCGCGTGGTGTGGGACGAAATGTTCACCGCCAACGACTGGCCCAAGGCGACCGCGCTGGCGGTGGTGATGATCGCGCTGATCGTCGTGCCGCTGGCCGTCTATTACCACTACACCGGTGACCGCAGCGAAGGGGGCAAGGCATGAAGGCATTCCTCGAAAAACACTTCGGCAAGTTCTGGCTGGCGGTGGTCTATGGCTTCCTGTACCTGCCGCTGCTGTTCATGATCGTGTTCTCGTTCAACAGCACGCGGCAGGACGCGCGCTTCACTGGCTTCTCGCTGCGCTGGTACGAGGCGCTCACGCGCGACACCAAGATCGTCGAGGGCTTCTGGCTGTCGCTCAAGGTAGCGGCCATCACCGGCGTGCTCTCGGCCACGCTGGCCACCTTCGCGGCCTTCGTGCTGGTGCGCTACCGGCGCTTCCTGGGCCGCACCGTGTTCAGCGGCATGGTCAACGCGCCGCTGGTGATGCCCGAGGTGGTGATCGGCCTGTCGCTGCTGCTGCTGGCGGTGGGCGCGCAGAATGCCTTCGGCTGGCCGCAGCGCGGCATGCTCACCATCATCCTGGGCCACACCCTGCTGGGCATGGCCTACGGCGTAGTGGTGATCCAGAGCCGCCTGCAGGAAATGAACCGCAGCCTCGAAGAAGCCGCCATGGATCTGGGCGCCAAGCCGTACCAGGTGTTCTTCCTGGTGACCCTGCCCAATGTGTTCCAGGCCATCCTGGCGGCCTTTCTGCTGGCGTTCACGCTGTCGTTCGACGACGTGGTGATCGCCGAATTCCTCTCCGGCCCGGGCGTGAACACGCTGCCGCAGGTGATCTTCGGCTACGCGCGCCGCGGCATCAACCCGACCATCTACGCCGCCGCCACGCTGCTGATCACCACCGTGACCATCGTCATCGTGGCCTATGCGGTCTGGGTGGCGCGCGCCACCCGCAAGCGCGAACGCGAGATCGCCGCTGCCGCGCGGGCCGAAGTTGCGGCCCTGAGCGGCGTCAAATAAGGCAGGGGTTTTGCGGCGACGGGCCGGTCGGGCGTGATGCCTGCCGGCCCGTCGCCTTTGGCCGGCACTGGACGCGTGGCGCGGGGCCAAAGTGGATGGTTCCTGAAGGCGGGAATCGGCGTAGCATGGTGCCAATTTTCCGAGGAGATCCCTGCCCATGACCGACACCGCCGCCCCGACCTTCGACGGCCGCGCCCTCATCAACGGTGAGCGGATGGCCGCCCGCGATGGCCAGACCTTCGACTGCCTCTCGCCGGTCGACGGTCGCCTGTTGACGCAGGTCGCGCGCTGCGGCCAGGCCGACATCGACGCCGCCGTGGCCGCGGCCCGCGCTGCTTTCGAAGACCGCCGCTGGGCCGGCAAGGCGCCCGCGCAGCGCAAGCGCGTGATGATCCGGTTCGCCGAGCTGATCCAGGCCAACGGCGATCTGCTGGCGCTGACCGAGGCGCTCGATATGGGCAAGCCGGTCAAATACGCCAAAGGGGTGGACGTCAACAGCGCCGCCAACTGCATCCGCTGGTACGGCGAGGCGGTGGACAAGGTCTACGACGAGATCGCGCCCACGCCCGACACCGCGCTGGCCCTGATCACGCGCGAGCCGGTGGGCGTGGTCGGCGTCATCGTGCCCTGGAACTACCCCATGATCATGGCGGCGTGGAAGATCGCGCCGGCCCTGGCCGCGGGCAACTCGGTGGTGCTCAAGCCTTCGGAGAAAAGCCCGCTGACCGCGCTCAAACTGGCCAAGCTGGCGCTGGAAGCCGGCATCCCGCCGGGCGTGTTCAACGTGGTACCAGGCTTTGGCCCCGAGGCTGGCAGCCCGCTGGCGCTGCACATGGACGTGGACTGCATCGCGTTCACCGGCAGCACGCGCGTGGGCAAGCAGATCCACGTGATGGCCGGCCAGAGCAACCTCAAGCGCGCGTGGACCGAGCTGGGTGGCAAGTCGCCCAACATCGTGTTCGCCGATTGCCCCGACCTGGACAAGGCGGTGGAAGCCGCGGTGGGCAGCATCTTCTTCAACCAGGGCGAGAGCTGCAACGCACCTTCGCGCCTGTTCGTCGAAGCCTCGATCAAGGACGCCTTCCTGGAGAAGGCCTTAAAGCTGGTGCCGCAGTACCAGCCGGCGAATCCGCTGGACAAGAACACCGTGATGGGCGCCATCGTCGACGAGACGCAACTGGCCACCGTGCTGCGCTACATCGAATCGGGCAAGAGCGAAGGCGCCAAGCTGCTGGCTGGCGGCGAGCGCGTCGCGCCCGTGGCCGGCGGTTGCTACGTGCAGCCCACCATCTTCGACGGCGTGACCAACAGCATGACGATCGCGCGCGAAGAGATCTTCGGCCCGGTGCTGTCGGTGCTGAGCTTCACCGACGCGGCCGACGTGGTGAAGCAGGCGAACAGCAACATCTACGGCCTGCAGGCCGCCGTGTGGACGCGCGACATCAACAAGGCCCACGGCGTGGCGCGCGCGCTGCGCGCCGGCACGGTGCACGTCAACAGCTACGACGAAGACGACATCACCGTGCCCTTCGGCGGCTTCAAGCAGAGCGGCGTGGGGCGCGACAAGTCGCTGCACGCCTTCGACAAGTACACCGAGACCAAGACCACCTGGATTCGCATCGACAGCCCTTTGTGAACCGGGGTGTGGCGGGCCCGTCACGCCCGCGCAGGCAGGCTTCCAGCGCGCCGGATGCCGCTGTCACCGCTGGATGCCCGCCTGCGCGGGCATGACGAAACCTTCTTTCGAATGGAGCTTTCCATGAACGCCATGAACGACCTCAAGACCGATCACACCAACGCCGCCTGGCATGCGCGCCGGCAGGCGGCCACGCCGCGCGGCGTGGGCGTGATGGGCGACTTTTTCATCGACCACGCCAAGAACGCCGAGTTCTGGGACATCGAGGGCCGCCGCTTCATCGACTTCGCAGGCGGTATCGCGGTGCTCAACACCGGCCACGTGCACCCCAAGGTGCAGGCCGCCATCGCCGCGCAGCTGCAGCGCTTCACGCACAGCTGCTACCAGGTGGTGCCGTACGCCGAGTACGTGACGCTGGCCGAACGCATCAACGCGCTGGTGCCCGTGGCGGGTCCGGCCAAGACGGCGTTCTTCTCCACCGGCGCCGAGGCGGTGGAAAACGCCATCAAGATCGCGCGCAGCGCCACCGGCCGCAGCGGCGTGATCGCCTTCGGCGCGGCCTTCCACGGCCGCAGCCTGTTCTCGGTCGCGCTGACCGGCAAGGTCGTGCCCTACAAGGTCGGCTTCGGCCCGTTCCCGCCCGAGATCTACCACGTGCCGTTCCCGGCCGAAGGCGCTTCGCTGGCCGAAACGCAGAAGGCGATGGAGCAGGTGTTCAAGTGCGACATCGAACCCTCGCGCGTGGCGGCCATCATCTTCGAGCCGGTGCAGGGCGAGGGCGGCTTCAACCCCATCAGCCGCGAGGCGGCGCAGTGGCTGCGTGCGCTGTGCGACCAGCACGGCATCCTGCTGATCGCTGACGAGGTGCAGACCGGCTATGGCCGCACCGGCAAGCTGTTCGCCATGGAGCACTTCGGCGTCCAGCCCGATCTGATGACCATGGCCAAGAGCCTGGCCGGCGGCACCACGCTGTCGGCGGTGTCGGGGCGGCAGGCGGTGATGGACGCGCCCGCGCCGGGGGGGCTGGGCGGCACCTACGCCGGCCACCCGCTGGCCGTTGCGGCGGCCCATGCCGTGCTCGACGTGATGGCCGAGGAAAAGCTGCCCGAACGCGCCCAGGTGCTGGGCGACAAGCTGGTGGCGCACCTGAAGGCGCAGCAGGCCCGGCGCCCGCGCATCCGCGACGTGCGCGGCCTGGGCGCCATGGTGGCCTGCGAATTCACCGACGTCAGTGGCGCGCCCGATGCTGACCTGACCAAGGCGGTGCAGACGGCAGCGCTCCGGCGCGGCCTGCTGCTGCTGACCTGCGGCGTGTACGGCAACGTGATCCGCTTCCTGTTCCCGCTGACCATCGAAGACACCGTCTTCGACGAGGCGCTGGGCATCCTGGACGCCGCGCTGGCCGAAGCGCTGGGCTGATCGCCCGACCCTCACCAGCCGGGCCCTGTCCCGGCTTTTTTGTGCCACTGGCTGAACGGATGCCCATGAGCGCTGCCGCCGACCTGAACGACCAGATGCGGGCCCTGCAGGCGCAGGGCATCCATTCGGTGATGACCACCTTCACCGACCTGCACGGCGTGCCCAAGGGCAAGCTGGTGCCGCTCGATGGCCTGCCCGCCGCCGTGACCACGGGCGCCGGCTTTGCCGGCCCCAGCATCTGGGGCACCGGCCTGCCGCGCATGGGCGCGCGCAGCGAGTACTTCGGCCGTGTGCAGCCCGAAAGCCTGCGCCCGCTGCCCTGGCTGCCGGGCGTGGCGCACGCCGTGTGCGACGGCTTTGCGGGCGGCGAACCGCTGGCCACCTGCTCGCGCCAGATGCTGCGGCGCCAGCTGGCACGCCTGCGCGAACGCGGCTGGACCTTCCACGTCGGCATCGAGCCCGAGTTCTTTCTGCTGCGGCGCGGTGCCGACGGCCGCTGGCAGGTGGCCGATGGCGAAGACCGGCTGGGCAAACCCTCGTACGACCTCAAGGCCCTGGTGCGCAACCATGGTTTCCTCGACGACATGCGCGGCCACCTGGCCGCGCTCGGTTTCGCACTGCAGCAGATGGACCACGAGGACGCGACCGGGCAGTACGAGATCAACTACCGGCACGATGAGGCGCTGGCCGCGGCCGACCGCTTCCAGCTCTTCAAGCTCACCGCGCACAGCGTGGCCGCCCAGCACGGCGCGGTGTTCTCGTGCATGCCGAAACCGCTGGCGCATGCGCCCGGCAGCGGCCTGCATTGCCACATCAGCCTGACCGACGCCCAAGGCCACGCGGTGATGGCCGATCCGGCCGGCCCCATGGGCCTGAGCACCACCGGCCTGCGGTTTGCCGCCGGCCTGCTGGACCACGGCGACGCGCTGGCCGCGCTGTGCGCGCCCACCGTCAACAGCTACAAGCGCCTGGCGGTGAGCGACAGCGCCTCGGGCACGACCTGGTCGCCGGTGTGGAAGGCCGTGGGCGAAAACAACCGCACCTGCGTGCTGCGCACCGTGGAGGGCCGGCTGGAATGGCGCCTGCCCGACGCGTCGTGCAACGTCTACGCCGCGCTGGCGGCCACGCTGGCCGCCGGGCTGGACGGTATTCACCGCGCGTTGCCCGCCCCCGAAGCCTGCGACGACGATCTCTATCAGCGCCACGCCGATGGCGGGCCCCTGCCGCCGCGCCTGCCGCGCGATCTGCACGCCGCCTGTGCGGCCCTGCGCGCCGACGACACGCTGCGCGACGCGGTGGGCACCGCCTTCTGCGACCAGTTCCTGGCGCTCAAACAGGCCGAGTGGGACGCCTACGCGCAGCAGGTGAGCGACTGGGAGCAGCAGCGCTACGCCGACGCGTTCTGAGCCGCAGCGACAGCGCCCGCCCGGCGCCTCCGACCGGCTCCCGCGTCCGTCATGCCCGCGTCCGCGGGCATCCAGGCCGACCCCTCAGGTCTTGTAGGAAGCGTCCGCGCGGTCCAGCTTGCGCAGCAGCGCCGGCCAGGCCAGCATCGCGCCCTGACCGGCGGTCGCGATCTTCATCACCTCGGCCATGCCGGCGAGGATGCGCGGGTCTACCGGGGTGAGTTCACCGCCACCCGCCAGCGCGTCGATCTGGATGCGGCAGGTGTTCTCGAAGGTGTACATCGAGAGGAAGGCGTCGGGGATCGAACTGCCCACGGTCAGCAGGCCGTGGTTGCGCAGCACCAGGAAGTTGGCGCTGCCGAGGTCGGCCTGCAGGCGTGGCTTCTCGTCGGGGCGGAAGGCCACGCCCTCGTAGTCGTGGTACGCCAGCGAGGCCAGCACGAAGGTGCTTTGCTGGCTGATGGGCAGGATGCCGGCCTTCTGCGCGCTGACCGCCACGCCCGCGCGGGTGTGGGTGTGCAGCACGCACTGCACCTCGGGCCGCGCCTCGTGCACCGCGCTGTGGATCACGAAACCGGCCGGGTTGACGGGGAAGGGCGAGTCGTGCAGCTTGTTGCACGCCATGTCGACCTTGACCAGGCTGGACGCCGTGATCTCGTCGAACATCAGGCCGTAGGGGTTGATCAGGAACTGGTGCTCGCCGCCCGTGACGCTGTCGGGCAGCTTGGCGCTGATGTGGGTGAACACCAGGTCGGACCAGCCGTAGGCGGCCACGAGCCGGTAGCAGGCCGCGAGGTCGCAGCGCAATTGCCACTCTTCGGCACTGACCGAGCCTTGGAGTGAGGGGATATCGAGCATGCCGTGTCTCCTGCGCCGCGTCGGGGGTGCGCGGCTGTGCGCGACATGGTCGCGCGCAGAGGGCATGCGGGCTGTCGCAGGACGGACAAGCTATGTGTCCGGAGCGAAGTGCCTTGATCCAGCGATCACGGCAGAACCGGCTTTGCCGGGCCGCACGTGATGTCCCCCCTCTGGGGGGAAGCCGCGCAGCGGCGCAGGGGGGTTACTTGGTCTTGCAGGTGTTGAAGCCCAGGATCGCGTAGGGCGGGCACCAGCCGATCAGGCCGGTGAGCAGCGGCACCACGCCGATGTAGCCCCACAGGCCCACGGTGCCGGTGGCCGCTGCCGCGATCAGGGCCAGGCCGATG
The DNA here is from genome assembly GCF_030160815.1 of Hydrogenophaga electricum. Classification (NCBI taxonomy): domain Bacteria; kingdom Pseudomonadati; phylum Pseudomonadota; class Betaproteobacteria; order Burkholderiales; family Comamonadaceae; genus Hydrogenophaga; species Hydrogenophaga electricum. The sequence goes on from NZ_BSPB01000015.1 coordinate 54,368, forward strand.
ACGATGCGCAGGGTGCGGTCGATACCGCCAACGTTCTTGGTCATGTTCAGCTTCCTTCTGAAGAAATGGGCAATGGCCGACCGATGCTGCGGCGTTGTGCCAACGGCGGCTTCAGCCACCACAGCCCGGCGGGCCGGGGTCGGGTGTATTGGAAGGGGACGGGGCGGCAAGGGTCTGTGACTGCGGTCACACGGCGTTGGGTCGCCCGCCGCTCACCTCAGCGCCCCGCCCCCTGCGCCACCTCGCGCAGCGCGGCGCTGTCGCGGATGGTGATGCATTCGCGCGAGAGTTCGACCAGCCCCTCGCGTTCAAAGCGGTGCAGCAGCCGGGTGACGATTTCGCGCACGGTGCCCAGTTCGTCGGCCAGGGCCTGGTGGGTGGCGCGGACCTGGGTGCCGTGGCCGAGCAGGGTGGCGGCCAGGCGGCTGTCGAGCCGCTGGAAGGCGACGGCTTCGATCAGCGCGGTCAGCTCGGCCATGCGCGAGGCGTACAACCCGAGCACGAACTGGCGGAACACGGGGTCGGCCAGCGCGGCCTGGAATTCCGCCGGTCGCAGCAGGGCCAGGGTGGCGTGGGCGGTGGTGGTGCCGCGCGCGCCCAGCGCTTCGCCGCCGAACAGCGCGGCCGAGGACACCAGGCACAACTGGCCGGGTTGCACGCGGTAGAGCTCCAGTTCGCGGCCGTTGGGGGCACTGCGGCAGACCTTGACCTCGCCGCTGACGACCATGGGGAAGCCCTGGCAGGCGTCGCCTTCGCGGAACAGCACGGTGCCGGCCGGCACCTGCAGCAGGGGCAGTTGCCCGGCCAGCGCCGGCAGCCCCGACAGGGCCGGGTAGAGCGCGATCAGGGACGCGGCATCGGTGGCGTTGGGGGCGGTGGACATGCGGCCATTGTAGGCAGCGGGTGGGCGCTGAAGGTGCCGGTCATGGTGGTCTGCGATCCGAATGAGACGGGTTGGTTCATTCGAATTTTTTGAATACCGGATTCAAGCGCGTGCGCTCTGGCGTGCAGGGGTTTTCCCTAAACTGCGCCGCATGAATTCGCCCGCTACCCGCACGCGTTACAGCACCCCGGCCATCGCGCTGCACTGGCTGCTGGGCCTGGCGCTGATCGGCGCCTTTGTCGTCGGGCTGTACATGACGGGCCTGCCGTTTTCGCCGCAGCGCCTGAAGCTCTACAACTGGCACAAGTGGGCCGGGGTGGTGATCCTGACGCTGTCGTTCGTGCGCCTGTTCTGGCGCCTGACGCACCGCCCGCCCCACCTGCCGATGGTGGTCGAGGCGGCCATGCCGCCCTGGCAGCGACTGGCCCACCACGCCACGCACCATGGCCTGTACGTGCTGTTTTTTGCCGTGCCGCTGCTGGGCTGGGCGTACAGCTCGGCGGCCGGTTTTTCCATCGTGCTGTTCGGCGCGCTGCCGCTGCCCGATTTCGTGCCGGTGAGCGAGACGCTGGCCGAGGCGATCAAGCCCTGGCACAAGCTGTCGGCCTTTGCGATGGCGGCGCTGGTGCTGCTGCACGTGGCCGGTGCGCTCAAGCACCACTTCATCGACCGCGACGGGCTGCTGTCCCGCATGAGCCCGCGCTGACCCGTTTTCTGGAGAGTTTTTGATGATGCCTGCCCGTTTCCTGTGTTCCCTGGCCCTGGTGGCCGCCGTCTGCACGCCGCTGGCCGCGCAGGCCCAGCAGGCGCTGGTGCCGGCGCAGAGCGAGATCAGTTTCACCAGCCGCCAGATGGGCGTGCCGGTGGACGGCAAGTTCAAGAGCTTCAGCGCCCAGGTGGCGTTCGACCCGGCCAAGCCGGCGTCGAGCAGCATTGCCTTCACCGTCGACACCGGCAGCGCCGACATCGGCCGCGAGGCGAATGCCGAAATGCCCAAGGCGGTGTGGTTCAACGTGGCGCAGTTTCCCAAGGCCACGTTCCAGTCCAGCAGCATCAAGCGCCTGGGCGCCACCCAGTACGAAGTGGCCGGCAAGCTCAGCATCAAGGGCGTGAGCAGCGACGTGGTGGTGCCCGTGACGCTGGCACAGAACGGCGCCACCACCGTGGCCACGGGCGCGTTCCCGATCAAGCGCCTGGCCTTCCGCATCGGCGAGAAGGAGTGGGCCGACACCTCGATGGTGGCCGACGAGGTGCAGGTGAAGTTCAAGATCGCCCTGACCGGCGTGGGCAAGCTGTAAAACCCTGCGCCGCTCCGCGTCTTCCCCCTGAGGGGGGCCCTCGATGTCAGTCACGCCTTCCGGGGCTTTTGTTTCTTTTCAACCGCAATCAAGGAGTGCTTTCCATGCGCCGTTCCCTGTCCCTGCTGGCCGCCACGGCCGTGCTGTCCACCACCGGTTTCGCCCAGGCCGCCGAGTACGCGATCGACCCGACGCACACCTTCGCGACCTTCGAGATCGGCCACTTCGGCGCGACCACCAACCGCGGTCGCTTCGACAAGAAGGACGGCAAGATCAGCTTCGACAAGGCCGCCAAGACCGGCGCGGTGGACATCAGCTTCGACGTGGCGTCGGTGAACTCCGGCACGCCCATGTTCGACAAGCACCTGGCCAGCGCCGAGATCCTGAACGCCGAAAAATTCCCGAAGGCCCGCTTCGTCTCGACCAAGTTCGTTTTCACCGGTGACAAGGTCAGCGCGGTGGAAGGCAACCTGACGCTGCTGGACAAGACCCAGCCCGTGACCCTCAAGGCCAACCAGTTTGCCTGCTACGACAGCCCGATGCTCAAGCGCGAAGTCTGCGGCGGCGACTTCGAGACCACCATCGATCGCACCGCTTTCGGTGTGAACTACGGCGTGGACTGGGGCTTCCCGAAGAACGTGCGCATCGTGATGCAGGTCGAGGCGGTGAAGCAGTAAGCCCCCTGCGCCGCTGTCGCGGCCTCCCACCTGCTGTGCGGGGGAACCCCGCCTGTGGCCCGGCAGAGCCGGTTCCACAGCGTGTGCTGGTGGGGGAATTTCGCGCCGGATGGTTTGCAAAAGGCCCGCTTAGGTGGGCCTTGTGCTTTTGGGGGCGCTGGATTTTGGGTGACTTCAGGGGCGGGTGGCCTGTTCCAGATGCCGCAGGAAGTGCAGGGCGTGTTCGCGTGTGTCGCCGCACATCTCGCGGCTGGGTGGCAGCGAGCCGCACACCGCCGGCCGTTCGGGCCGGCCGAAGAGGCGGCAGCGCAGGGCCTCGTCCAGGTGCGGACAGGGGACGCCGGCCGGTTTGCCCTGGGGCCAGCCGGGCATCGGGCTGCTGATCGACGGGGCGATGCAGCAGGCCCCACAGCCGGGGCGGCATACCGGTTTTTCGGGGGAAGACATGGCAAGATTGTCGGCCGTCGGGACACCGGCGGTGTCGTTTTCTGAGGTGCCATGCCCGCCGACCGTTCTGTTGTTCCCTTGCCCGCGATGCCGGCCCCCGAGGCGCTGACCGCGCGGCTTACCCGCTGGCGTTTCTGGCTGGGCCTGGGCCTGGCCCTGCTGCTGGCCGCGCTGCTGGTGGAAGCGGCGCACAAGGTCATGACCGAGCTGAGCTACGGCGCGGTGGTGGCCGCCGCCCGGGCCACGCCGGCCGGGGTGCTGCTGGCGTCGGTGCTGGCCACCGGGCTGAGCTTCCTGGCGCTCACGCTGTACGACCGCTCGGCGCTGCAGTACGCCGGTGCGCGCCTGCCGTACCGGCTGGTGGCGCAGACCTCGTTCATCGCCTACGCGCTGTCCAATACCGTGGGCCTGGGCGTGCTCACGGGCGGTGCGGTGCGCCTGCGCCTGTATGGCGCGGCGGGGCTGGAGGCTGGGCAGATCTCGCGCGTGATCGCCTTCAACGCGGTGGGGTTCACCGCCGGCATCGCGGTGGTGGGCGCGGCGGCGCTGGTCTGGCGCGCCGGCGCGGTGGCCGGCATGCTGGGCTGGCCGCCCGATCTGCTGCGTGCGGCCGGGGTGGTGACGCTGCTGGCCGCCGCCGCGGCGCTCGGCGCTTTCTGGCGCGGCGGCACCTGGAAACTGCGGGGCTGGTCGGTGCGCCTGCCCAGCGCTTCGCTGGCGATGCAGCAGTTGCTGATTTCGGCGCTGGACGTCACGGCCGCCGCCGCCGCGCTGTGGGTGCTGCTGCCGGCCGGGTCGGTGGCCTTTCCCACCTTCGTGGGCTTTTACGCGCTGGCGATTGCGGTGGGCGTGATCAGCCACGTGCCGGGCGGCCTGGGCGTGTTCGAGGCCGTGCTGCTGCTGGCGCTGGGCCAGCAGGTGCCGGCCGACCAGCTGGTGGGCGCGCTGGTGCTGTACCGCGTGATCTACCACCTGCTGCCGCTGGCCCTTGCTTTGCTGCTGCTGGTGGCCGCGTCGTGGCGGCGCGGGGCGGCCACGCCGCTGGTGCGTGCGGCGGCGGCGCTCTCGCCCCTGCTGCTGTCGGCCTTCACCTTCGTGATCGGGGTGCTGCTGCTGGTATCGGGGGTGACGCCCGCCACCGAAGACGCCACCGCGCACCTGCAGCGCTTCATGCCGCTGCCGGTGGTGGAGGCGGCGCATTTCCTGGGCAGCGTGATCGGGCTGGCGCTGCTGTTCGTGGCGCGCGGCATGCTGCTGCGGCTGGACGTGGCCTGGTGGGCCGGGCTGGTGTTGGCGCTGGCCAGCCTGGTGCTGTGCCTGCCCAAGGGCATCGCGGTGTCGGAGGCGGTGCTGCTGGGGCTGCTGGCCGTGTCGCTGGCGCTCTCGCGCCGCCACTTCAACCGGCGCGCGGCGCTGTTCTCGCTGGCGTTTTCGCGCGGCTGGCTGCTGGCGGTGGCGGCGGTGGTCGGCGCCGTGGCCGCGCTGCTGTTTTTCGTCTACCGCGACGTGCCCTATGCCGACCAGGTCTGGTGGCAGTTCGAGTTCGACGCCTACGCCCCGCGCTCGCTGCGTGCCATGGTGGCGGTGGCGCTGCTGACGCTGTGCGTGGCGCTGGCGCACCTGCTGCACCGCGCGCCGCCGCCGCTGGCGCGTCCCGACGCGGCGGCCCTGGCGCAGGCCCAGGCCATCGTGGCGGCGCAGGACAGCGCCGGCGCCGGGCTGGCGCTGATGGGCGACAAGAGCCTGCTGTTCGCCGAGTCGGGCCAGGCTTTTCTGATGTACGCGCGCAAGGGCCGTTCGTGGGTGGCGCTGTACGACCCGGTCGGCCCGCGCGAGGCCTGGCCGGAGCTGGTGTGGCGCTTCGTGGAGCTGGCGCGCGAATCGGGCGGGCGCCCGGCCTTCTACCAGGTGCGGCCGCAGGCGCTGCCGGTCTATCTGGACGCCGGGCTGCGCGTCTACAAGCTGGGCGAATGCGCCAGCGTGGACCTGGCCAGCTTCAGCCTGGAGGGCAAGCGCCGCGCCAACCTGCGCCACGGCGTGGCCCGAGCGCAGCGCGACGGGCTGGCCTTCGAATGGCTGCCGGCGGGCGCAGCGGGGCCGGTGTTCGGCGCGCTGCAGGCGGTGTCGGACGACTGGCTGGGCCAGCACCAGGCGGCGGAAAAGGCGTTTTCGCTCGGCGCCTTCGAGCGCGGCTATGTGGAGCGCCAGCCGGTGGCCGTGGTGCGGCACGAGGGCCGGATCGTGGCCTTCGCCACCCTGCTGGTGACCGGGCAGGCCGCCGAGGCCGCCGTGGACCTGATGCGCCAGCGGCGCGACGCACCCAAGACCACCATGGACTTCCTGTTCACGCAGATCATCCTGCAGCTGAAAGCGCAGGGTGTGGCGTGCTTCAACCTGGGCATGGTGCCGCTGTCGGGCATGGCCGGCCACCGGCTGGCACCGGGCTGGCAGCGCCTGGGCCGGCTGCTGTTCAATCACGGCGAAAATTTCTACAACTTCCAGGGGTTGCGGGCGTTCAAGGAAAAGTTCGACCCGCTCTGGGAGCCCCGTTACCTGGCCGCTCCGGGCGGCCTGGCCCCTTTTCTGGTGTTGTCCGACACCGCCGCGCTGATCGCGGGCGGCTGGCGGCGGGTGGTGAGCAAATGAAGATGGTTGGATGGCTGGGGTCGCTGCTGCTGGTCGTGGCCCTGCAGCCCGCCGTGGCGCAGGAAACCCTGTCGCACGGCCGGTTCAAGAACGTGCAGCTTTACCGCCCGCCGGGCGAGGTCAAGACCGTGGCCCTGCTGTTTTCGGGCGAGGGCGGTTGGGGGCCGCAGGGCCCCGGCCCGGCGGCCCAGGTGCTGCTGGACACCGGCGCGGTGGTGGCCGCGATCGACACGCCGGCGCTGCTGGCCAACTTCAACCAGGACGGTGGCGGCTGTGTGGTGCCCGAAGGCGACGTGGAAAACCTCTCGCGCTTCGTGCAAGGTTATGCGCGCCTGCCGGCCTACTTTCCGCCAGTGGCGGTGGGCGTGGGCGCCGGCGGTTCGCTGGCCTACGCCATGGCGGCGCAGGCGCCCGAGGGCACCTTTTCCGGTGCTGTGTCGATCGGTTTCTGCCCCAGCCTGCCGCTGACCAAGCCGCTGTGCAAGGGCGAAGGCACGCATTTTCGGGTGATCAAAGAAAAGTCAGCGCTTGCTCTCTTGCCGGATGAGGCGATGCGGACACCCTGGCTGGCGCTGCACGGTGCGGCCGACCGGGTCTGCCCGGTGGCGGCGACCCAGGCCTTCGTGGCCAAGGTGCCGAGCAGCCACTGGGTCAGCGTGCCGGGCGTCGGCGACGACGTGCTGGCCGCGCCGGCCGGGCTGGCCAGCTTCCAGGTGGCCTACCGGCGCATGGCGACCGAGGTGACGACGGCGCGGCTGAGCGCCGAAGCCGGGGCCGAGGTGGGTGATCTGCCGCTGGTCGAAGTGCCGTCGTCGGCACCGTCCGATGCCTTCGCGATCCTGGTCTCGGGCGACGGCGGTTGGGCCGGGCTGGACAAACGCGTGGCCACGCTGCTGGCAGCCCAGGGGCTGCCGGTGGTGGGTTGGGATTCGCTGCGGTACTTCTGGTCGGCGCGCACGCCGCAGGGCTTTGCCGACGATCTGGGGCGCACCATCCGGGCCTACGCGCGGCAGTGGAAAAAGACCCGGGTGGTGCTGATCGGTTATTCGCAGGGCGCCGACGTGCTGCCTTTTGCCGTCAACCGCCTGCCGGCGGCGGCCCGCGCTCTGGTGGCACAGACCGTGCTGCTCGGGCCGGGTGAGCGGGCGTCGTTCGAGTTCCGGCTGACCAACTGGGTTTCGCGCGACACCAAAGGGTTTCCGGTGGCGCCCGAGCTGGGCGGCGGCTTCACGGCGGCGAACGCGACCTGCATCTACGGCACCAGCGACCGCGAGGCGATCTGCCCGAACCTGCCGGCCGGACAGATCACGCAGGTGCCGCTCAAGGGCGACCACCATTTCGGTGGCGACTACGACGGCCTGGCCGACCAGATCCTGCGGCGCAGCCGCTGACGAAGCGGCCCCGAGCGGCCAGGGCTTCAGGCGGCCAGGCGGGGGGCGGCCCAGAGCACCTGGTCGATCACCGCCTGCACGCCCTGGCGGGCGCCTGCCGACGCCAACTGGCCATTGGCGTCAAAAGCTTCGTGGGCCTTGGCCAGCGCAAACTGCTTCGGGGTCGTCCAGCACTGCAACTTCATGAGCATGGGGGTCAGGTGCGACAGGCTGCTGATGCCGCCCAGTCCGCCGGGGGACGCGGCCAGCAGGCCCACGACCTTGCCCGCGAACGGCTTCAGGCCGTTGGCCCATTCGTCGTTGCCGGTGACCGGGCGCGAGGCCCAGTCCAGCGCGTTCTTGAGCAGGGCCGGATAGCCGCCGTTGTATTCGGGCGTGCTGATGATCCAGGCCGGGTGGGCGTGCAGCGTCTGCTTGAAGCGGATCACGTCGGCCGGCGTGCCCTGGGCTTCGAGGTCGCCGTTGTAGATCGGCAGGTCGAAGTCCGAGAGGTCGAGCAGCGTGACCTGGGCACCGGCGGCCGTGGCCAGATCGGCCGTGGCTTTGGCCAGCTTGCGGTTGAGGGAGTCGGCGCGGGTGCTGCCGGAGAAGACGAGGAGGGGGGTGGGGGTGTTCATGCGGGGATTGTGGCAGCCGGGTCGCGCAGGATTCCTGCGTGGGGTCTAGGGCGCATCCCGCCTCCACAGCGCCATGCCGCCGGCCAGCACCAGCAGTGCCAGGCCGCTGGCCTGGTCGATCCGCCGCTGGGCACCCGCCCCGAAACGGCGGGCACCCGCCGCACCCGCCAGCGCGTACCCGAGCAGCACCGCGCCGTCGATGCCGGCGAACACCACCGCCAGCAGCGCGTACTGCGGCCCCAGCGGTTCGTTGAGGGCTATGAAGGACGGCAGCAGGGCTGAAAAGAACAGGTAGCCCTTGGGGTTGGTCGCGGCGACGGTGAAGCTGCGGCGGAACACGGCGGCGGGGCGTTCGCGGCGGGCGGCGGCGGTGGCTTCGTCATGGGGGGCCGATGCGGCTTCCTGTGTGTGCAGCAGGCGCCAGCCCAGCCAGGCCAGGTAGGCCACACCGGTCCAGCGCAGCAGCTCAAAGGCGGCGGCCGAGGTGGCGAGCAGGCTGCCCAGTCCGGCGGCCACGGCGGCGATGAGCACCGCGTCCGACAGCACCGCACCGCCCACACCGGGCAGGGCCGCGCCCACCCCGTGGCGCGCGCCATGGTTCAGCGCCAGCAGGGTGGTGGGGCCGGGTGTGGCCACCGTGACCAGGGCCAGCGTCGAAAACAGGAGCATGGAGTCGTTCATGGGCGTGGCTTCTTGGGGGGTGAAGGACGCTGCAGGCGCAGCACCAAGGTGCACAGGCCGCCCACGAACAGCGCCAGGCTCAGGCCGCTGCGCCACAGGTTGGCCCGGTTCCAGGCGTCGCGCACGTCGGCCCAGTCGGGCGGCAGGTTGGCCGCGGTCCACGATTCCGTGAGGTGGTTGAGGGGCAGGTTGACCTCCCGCGTGAACAGCACGATGCCCAGCGCGTAGGCCAGCACGGTCAGCGCCAGCAGCCGCCACCAGGCGCTGGGCCGTTCGGACCAGGCCATGGCGAGCGCCAGCAGACCCAGTGGCACCGGACCGAAGAAGCAGACGAAGAACCCGGCATGCCGCACGTTCCGGTTGAACGCCGACTGCACCTGTGCATAGGTCGGGCCGTCGAGTTCGAGCGTGGCGAGGTTGACGTTGGCGCTGTAGGTGGCGAAGAAGCCGGCCATCAGGCCCAGCAGCAGCACGGCCAGCAGCTGGGCGGCAAGCGAGAGGTTGTTCGGCGATGACGGCCTGGGGTGGGCGGTTGGGTGCATGGTGGGCGGCGGTTCAGGGCTGGGTGAGCAACTGCCATTGGGTGATCCGGCCGTCCCAGAACGGGAGAATCTGGCCCCGGGCGGCGCGCGAGATGACGAAGCGGGTGGGGATGCGGACCCCGCCGATGAGCTGGTAGTCGCTGCGGCGGACGTGTTCGCCCGAGCCGTGATAGGGCGTGCCGAGGTCGCCGTCCTCCTCTGCGGCCATCGAGGCGATGCCGCCGTCTGGGCCAAAGCGCACGCGCATGCCCACGGTCTGGCCCCGGTGGCTGACCACGGCCCGCGCACTGTCTGTGTCCACGGGCTCCCAGTGGATCGCCCCGCCGGGCAGCAGGGCCTGCGGGTAGGTCGGGCTTTCGAGCAACCAGCGGCGCAGAGAGATGCGGTCGAGCTGGGGCGAGCCGGTTTCGTTGACCACGGTGAGCGCCGAAAGGATGCGGGCCTTCATCTCCATGCGGCCGTCGACATAAGCGTCCCAGGCGCGGGCCCAGACGCCGGGGGCCACCGGTGTGCGGGCATCGAACATCAAGGCCGGTACCCGGATGCCGGCGGTCTGGTGGGCGCTGGTCGGGTGAAAGCGCTCGCTGCCGGGGCGGCGGAACTGCCCCTCCATGGTGAACTGCACGGCGTGTCCTGGCACCGGTCCGCCGGGAAAGGCGAACCGGAGATAGCGTTGCACCGGTGCCGGGAGGTCGCGCAGTGCCTCGGGCCAGGGGACTGGTCGCGCCTCGCCCGTTGGCGTGGCGATCTGTGCGGCGGCCAGCACCCGCTGGTGGTGTTGCTGGATCTGCGCCTCGGTGCGCCAGTGCGCAACTCCCAGCACGGCGGTGGTGCCCGCACTCAGCAGGACCGCGGCCAGGAGCAAGCGCCTTGGCCAGAGACGGGCCGGGGGGAGGGGGTTCTGGGATGGCGGCATGGTGTGCTCCTTGGGGGGGAGCCACCACTGTGAGCCTGGCGGCGCGGTGGCGCCTTAACCCGGGTTCAGTCGCCGCCGGATGCGCGAGAGCGCCACATCGGTGATGCCCAGCCAGGAGGCGAGCTGGCGCAGCGGGATGCGGGCGAGCCAGTCCGGGTGTTCGGTCCGCAGGGCCAGGTAGCGTTCGGTGGCGGTCAGTTGCAGGAAGGCGTGTTCGCGCGCCATCTTGTCTTGCAGCAGAGCGGCAAGCACGCGGTGTTCCAGCGCCTGCCAGGGGGCGAAGCCTGCGGTGGCGGTGGCCCAGCCGCCCCAAGGCAGGGCCCAGACCCGGCTCGGTTCCAGCGCCTCGACCCAGAAGTGCACCGGCTGCTCGCGCAGCGCCGGGGTGATCGGCCAGACCAGGGCACCGTCCAGATAGAAGTTCTTGTTGGCGGCCTGGCCGTCGCGGTCGAGGTAATACAGGCGCAAGGCCCCGCGCTCCAGCCACCAGAGGTGTTGCCAGTGCCCGCCTTCGTGCAGCAGGGCTTGGCCTTTGGCCAGGGCGACCGGTTGTGCCTGCCGACACAGGACAGCCGCCGCCGGCGGCAGTGGGCCGAGCGCGGCACTCAGGTGCTCGATCAAGGGGTGGGGGACTGGGGGCATGTCTGCAGGCGCCGGGGCTTGATGGGACAATAACGGGTTCGCGCGGGCCGGGGCAGGCCCGCCGCCACTGTTTCACGTGAAACAGTCTTTGCATTGTCGGGCTGGCCGGGATCGCCGCCGCCCTGGAGCACCCTCATGTTGTACCCACAGGAATTTGACGTCATCGTCGTCGGCGGTGGCCATGCCGGCACCGAGGCCGCGCTCGCGGCCGCGCGCATGGGCTGCGCCACGCTGCTGCTCACCCACAACATCGAGACGCTGGGCCAGATGAGCTGCAACCCCAGCATCGGTGGCATCGGCAAGGGCCACCTGGTGAAAGAGGTGGACGCGCTGGGCGGGGCGATGGCCCTGGCCACGGACGAGGGCGGCATCCAGTTCCGCATCCTCAACAGCAGCAAAGGGCCGGCCGTGCGCGCCACCCGCGCCCAGGCCGACCGCATCCTGTACAAGGCCGCGATCCGCCGCATGCTGGAGAACCAGCCCAACCTCTGGCTGTTCCAGCAGGCGGTGGATGACCTGATGGTCGAGGGCGACCGGGTGGTGGGTGCGGTGACGCAGGTCGGCATCCGTTTCCGCAGCCGCACGGTGGTGCTGACTGCGGGCACCTTCCTGGACGGCAAGATCCACGTCGGTCTGAACAACTACGCCGCCGGCCGGGCGGGTGATCCGCCGGCCGTGTCGCTCAGTGCGCGGCTCAAGGAGCTCAAGCTGCCGCAAGGCCGCCTGAAAACCGGCACGCCGCCGCGCATCGACGGCCGAACGATTGACTGGTCCAAATGCACCGAGCAGCCCGGCGACGGCGTGCGCGGCGGCATGAACCCCGACCTGCCGGTGCCGGTGTTCAGCTTCATGGGCAACACTGCCATGCACCCCAGGCAGATTCCCTGCTGGATCACCCACACCAACCAGCGCACGCACGACATCATCCGCTCCGGTTTCGACCGCAGCCCCATGTTCACCGGCAAGATCGAGGGCGTCGGCCCGCGCTATTGCCCGAGTGTGGAAGACAAGATCAACCGCTTCGCCGACAAGGACAGCCACCAGATCTTCCTGGAGCCCGAGGGCCTGACCACGCACGAGGTCTACCCCAACGGCATCAGCACCAGCCTGCCGTTCGACATCCAGTACGACCTGGTGCGCAGCATGGCCGGGCTGGAAAACGCCCACATCCTGCGGCCGGGCTACGCCATCGAATACGACTACTTCGACCCGCGTTCGCTCAAGGCCAGCTTCGAGACGAAGCAGATCCAGGGCCTGTTCTTCGCCGGTCAGATCAACGGCACCACCGGCTACGAGGAGGCCGCAGCCCAGGGTCTGTTCGCCGGACTGAACGCCGCGCTGCAGTGCCAGGGCAAGGACGCCTGGCTGCCGCGCCGCGACGAGGCCTACCTGGGGGTGCTGGTCGACGACCTGGTGACCCAGGGCGTGACCGAGCCCTATCGCATGTTCACCAGCCGGGCCGAGTTCCGCCTGCAGCTGCGGGAGGACAACGCCGACATGCGCCTGACCGAGCAGGGCCGGGTGATGGGGCTGGTGGATGACGCCCGCTGGGACGCCTTCAGCCGCAAGCGCGACGCGGTTTCACGTGAAACAGAGCGTCTGAAATCCACCTGGGTGAATCCGCGCATCCTGGAGGCGGCCGAATCCGAGCGGGTGCTGGGCAAGGCCATTGAGCGCGAATACAACCTGTTCGATCTGCTGCGCCGGCCGGGCGTGTCGTACCCGGATCTGATGGGCATGGGCGAAGGGCGCTGGGCGCCTGCCACCAAGGCGGATGACGCCGACGCCCGTCCCGTGGTTTCACGTGAAACACTGGGCGAGCTGCACGACGCGGTGGTGGAGCAAGTGGAGATCGCGGCCAAGTACTCTGGCTACATCGACCGGCAGAAGGACGAGGTGGAGCGCGCCGCCCACTACGAACACCTGAAGCTGCCGCCCGATCTGGACTACGCCCAGGTCACGGCCTTGTCGTTCGAGGCGCGGCAGAAGCTGGCCAAGCACCGACCGGAAACGCTGGGCCAGGCCTCGCGCATTTCCGGCATCACCCCGGCCAGCATTTCCTTGCTGATGATCCATCTGAAGAAGGGTGGCTTCAAGGGTTTCGCCCGCACCGCGGAAACCCTGGACGCATGAGCGCCGCGAATCTGAAGCCGGCGCTGGAAGCCGGGCTGCGCGAACTCGGGCTGAATCTGTCCGAGGCCCAGGTGGACCAGTTGCTGGCCTACCAGGACCTGATCGCCAAGTGGAACAAGGTCTACAACCTGACGGCTGTGCGCGACCCGCAGGAGATGCTGACGCACCACCTGCTGGACAGCCTGGCGGCCATTCCGCCGCTGCTGCGGCAGATAGGGGCGCAGCCAGGTTTCGCCGCCGGGCCGCCCCAAGGTGAAACAGCCCCTGGACGCGGTGAAGACCAGGGCCCTTCCCGGTCTTGGGTCAGCGACCCGCAGAGCGCTGGAGCGGGGGGGGCTCCTATTCGGCTTCTCGACGTGGGCTCGGGGGGCGGCTTGCCGGGTGTGGTGATTGCCATCACCTGTCCGCAGATCGAGGTGCACTGCGTGGACACGGTGCTCAAAAAGGCAACCTTCATCCAGCAGGTGGCCGCGTCGCTGAAGCTGCCGAACCTGCGGGGGATTCACGCGCGGGTCGAATCGCTGAAGGCGGAGGAGGGCGGCGGGTACGACGTGGTCTGTTCCCGCGCGTTTGCCTCGCTGGTCGACTTCACCACCTGGTCGCGCTCAGCGCTGAAACCCGGGGCGTTGTGGATGGCGATGAAGGGCAAACACCCGTCGGACGAGCTGGCGGCGCTGCCGGCCGATGTGTCGGTGTTTCACGTGGAACAGTTGGCTGTTCCGGGGTTGGAGGCCGAGCGGTGCATTGTCTGGCTGCGGCCTGCTGTCTCTTGAGTTCGGTGTATTTCGCTCATTGACCTCGCGCCAGGCCATTGGCGATGTGCGCGTTCTCCGGCCCACGCTCGCGGGTTGGTCGATGGGTCCGTAGAAACCTTCTCGTCAACCCTGGGCCGGTCCGTCGCCTTGAGGGCAACCGCGAATGGGGCCTGCGCCCGCGCACATCGCCAACGGCCTGTGAGCTGCAACGCGGGTGCACCACCGCTGGTTCACCCGGGTCTCGCTGGAGGGGGCTGTGGCGTGTGGATGGGCGGCGGGACGATTCGCGGTTGCCCACTTGGCGGCTGATAGGCCCGGCGTTGACGAGGCAACGCAAGCGCTCAGACCCATCAGACCGCGAGCTGGACCAGAGCCCAGCCACGCGACGCAGCCCCCTCAGAAGCAACAGTTGAGCGACTCCAGCAGCACTTCACAAACAAAGCCGGTCGAAAGAAAACACCCCTCACGTAAACTCGACCGTCTCCACACCCCAAGAGAGCCACCATGTTCGGCATTGCTGACTACGGCGCCTTCGTCGCCGCCATCGTCCTGTTCCTCGCCATCCCCGGCCCGGGCAACCTGGCCCTCATCACCTCCACTGGCAAAGGCGGCATCCGGGGCGGCATGGCTGCCACCTTCGGCGTCATCGCCGGCGACCAGGTTCTGATGTGGGCCGCCGTCGCCGGCGTGGCCGCATTGCTCGCCGCCTACCCGGCCGCCTTTGCCTTCGTGCAATGGGCCGGCGCCGCCTACCTCGCCTGGCTCGGCTTCAAGATGCTCACCGCCAAACCCGGCGATGCGCCCATCCTCAACATCCGCCCCAGCCAGTTCCTCCAGCAGGCCTTCACCATCACCCTGCTCAACCCCAAGGCCATCGTCTTCTACATGGCCTTCTTCCCGCTCTTCGTCGACCCGGCCCGCCACCAGGGCCTGATCACCTTCGGCGCCATGGCGGCCACCGTCGCGGTTCTGACGTTTCTCTATGGCTTGACCGCCGTCCTGCTCACCCACTTTCTGGCCGAACGCATGCGCGCCAACCCGCGCATCACCCAAGCACTGAACAAGCTGGCCGGCGTCTTCCTCATTGGGTTTGGCGTCAAGCTGGCCATCTCCAAATAAGCAGACCGGGGTTTGACACGATGGCCAAGATTTTTTGTATCGCCAACCAGAAGGGCGGCGTCGGCAAGACCACCACCACCGTCAACCTGGCCGCCGGGCTGGCCAAGATCGGGCAGCGTGTGCTGATGGTCGATCTCGACCCGCAGGGCAACGCCACCATGGGTTCGGGTGTGGACAAGCGCAGCATGGCGCTCTCGGTCTACGACGTGCTGCTGGAGTCGGCCACCGTGGCCGAGGCCGCCATCCTCGCGGACAAGTGCGGCTACCACGTGCTCGGCGCCAACCGCGAACTGGCGGGTGCCGAGGTTGAACTGGTCGAACTGGAACGGCGCGACCAGCGCCTGAAAACCGCGCTCGCCGCGGTCGACGCCGACTACGACTTCGTGCTCATCGACTGCCCGCCCTCTCTGAGCATGCTCACCCTCAATGGCCTGTGCTCGGCGCACGGCGTGATCGTGCCCATGCAGTGCGAGTACTTCGCGCTGGAAGGCCTGACCGACCTGGTCAATACCATCAAGCAGGTGCACGCCAACCTCAACAAGGACCTGCAGATCATCGGCCTGCTGCGCGTCATGTTCGACCCGCGCATCACGCTGCAGCAGCAGGTCAGCGACCAGCTCAAGGCCCACTTTGGCGACAAGGTGTTCAACAGCGTCATCCCGCGCAACGTGCGCCTGGCCGAGGCGCCCAGCTACGGCCTGCCCGGCGTGGTGTTCGACCCGTCGGCGCGCGGCAGCCAGGCCTTCGTGGCCTTTGCCACCGAGATGGTTGAGCGCATTCAATCGATGTGAGCGCCTGCTTTCTCTAAAGGCTCCATGAAACCTGAAAATGTCCTGATCCTTCCCGGCTGGCAGAGCAGTGGTCCCGAACACTGGCAAAGCCGCTGGGAAGTTCTGTACGGCTACCGGCGGGTGGACCAACACGACTGGATGACCCCGCGCCGGGGCGACTGGATTGCCCGGCTGGAAGACGTGATCCTCGGTTGCGACGGCCCGGTGGTGCTGGTGGCCCACAGCCTGGGCTGCATCCTCACCGCCGCCTGGGCCCAGGTCTCGCGCAGTACCGCCCGTGTACAGGGCGCGCTGCTGGTGGCTCCCGGGGATCCGGAGCGCGACGAACTGCGGCCACTGCTGCCGAGCTGGGCCCCCATCGTGCGCGACCGCTTGCCGTTCCCCGGCATCCTGGCCGGCAGCCGCAACGACCCGTATTGCGGCTTCGAGAAAGCCCAGTCGCTGGCCCAGAGCTGGGGCGCGCATTTCATCGACTGCGGCGAATGCGGCCACATCAACGCCGAGTCCGGCCTGGGCGACTGGCCCGAAGGGCGGGCCTGGCTGACCGAACTGACGAACCCGAAAGACAACTGACCATGGTCACCAAGAAACCCAAGGGCCTCGGCCGCGGACTCGAAGCCCTGCTGGGCCCCAAGGTGGCAGAGGGCGCCGCCGCCGCGCCCGCTGCCGAGGGCACGCCCAGCCAGTTGCCGCTGGACCAGATGGTGGCCGGCGTCTACCAGCCGCGCACGCGCATGGACGAGGGCGCGCTCTACGAACTGGCCGAGAGCATCAAGGCGCAGGGCATCATGCAGCCCATCCTGGTGCGCAAGCTGGCCGATGGGCCGCATGCGGGCAAGTACGAAATCATCGCGGGCGAGCGCCGTTTCCGCGCCTCGAAGCTGGCCGGCCTGAGCGAGGTGCCGGTGCTGGTGCGCGACGTGCCCAACGAGGCGGCGGCCGCGATGGCGTTGATCGAGAACATCCAGCGCGAAGACCTGAACCCGCTGGAAGAGGCGCAGGGCCTGCAGCGCTTGGTCAAGGAATTCGGCCTGACGCACGAGCAGGCTGCGCAGGCCGTGGGCCGCTCGCGCTCGGCGGCGTCGAACCTGCTGCGCCTGCTGCAACTGGCCGAGCCGGTGCAGACCATGCTGATGGCGGGTGACATCGACATGGGCCACGCGCGCGCGCTGCTGGCACTGGACAAGGCGGCCCAGATCACGGCCGGCAACCAGATCGCGGCCAAGAAGCTGTCGGTGCGTGAGGCCGAAAACCTGGTCAAGAAGATCGGCGCCGAATTCAATCTGGTGCCGCAAAAACCCAAGAAGGAAAAGTCGCGCGACATCCGCCGCGTGGAAGAGGAGCTGTCCGACCTGCTGACGGCCGAGGTCGAGGTCCGGGTCAAGAAGCGCGTCAAGCGCCACGGCCGGGTCGAGGAGATGGGCGAACTCGCGATCCAGTTCGGCTCGCTGGACGAGCTCAACGGTCTGATCGACAAGCTCAGAAACGAGCGCTGAGCCGCGGGCAAGTCCAAAGAAAAAGGCCTCCAGGTGGAGGCCTTTTTGATGGCGTCGCGCCAGCGTTGTCTCCTGTCAGGAGGGAAGCCGCGCAGCGGCGCAGGGGGGAGCTTAGTTCCCCACCTTGAGCTGGCCGCCACGGCCCAGCCCGCCCTTGACTTCCTGCGCCTTGTAGTTGCGCAGCGAGATCACCATGTTGTTGTAGGCGTCGGTGAACGCGGCCACCGTGGCCTTGCCGGCCGGGGTGCGCGAGAAGCCGCCGAGCGTGCCACCAGCGCTGGGGCCGAAGGCGCCCAGGGCGGCGCCCCAGTTGGTGGCGGTGGAGTTGCCTTCGGAGATGGCGATCTGCACACCCGAGCGGATGTCGAACATGGTCAGGGTCACGACGGAAGCCTTGCTCTCGACCGAGCCGGCCAGGGCCGCCAGGTTGCGGTTGCGGCTGCCCAGCAGGCCACCCAGGCCGGCAGCGATGCCGCCGGTGGCTTCGTTGTCGATGATGATCGCGGGCTCCAGGTAGTAGTCGGCCGCGACGCGCTGGCCCTTCTGCTGGTTGGAGCCGGCGCGGAACTCGCCCGAATTGCGCTGCTTGTCGGTGATGCCGCTGAGCTTGCTTTCGGTGCGGTTGTTGCCGATGGAGGTGATCACGAAGCAGTTGGACTGCTGCACCGCCAGCCGGATCAGCGGTTCGATGTTGGTGACCTGGGTTTCCCGGCCGAAGGAGGCATACCACTCCTTGCCGCGACCATCGTCCACGGCCAGCGTGCCCAGCGGCGCATCACAGCGTTGCAGGGTGCTGTTGGCGTTCACGCTGGTGGCGCCGCCGGCTGCGCCGGTGGCTGCGGTGGCGTTGGTGCCGGTGGAGACGATGCCACCGCCGCCGGGCGTGACGCAGCCGGCCAGGGCCAGGGAAGCTGCCAGCGCAGCCCAGCGGAGGGAAGTAGAGGTCTTGGACATGGATAGGCTTTCTCTTGCTTGACGAACGAAATCGGACGGAGAGGGCAACGGGGCAGCGCCAGCGGCGGCGCGTCAGCGCAGGTACCAGCCGGCGGGGCCCCAGACCCAGTAGTAAGGGGCGCCGCTGTACCAGGCGCCCCAGGATTTGCGATAGGCCTCGCGGATGCGGTAGAGCCGCTGCTCGTCCTTTTTGGCGGCCTGCGCCTCGGGGATGAGCTGGCGGGCACCCTTGTGCCCTTTGCCGGCAGCGCGGGTCAGCCAGGCCTCGGCCTCGGCCGGGTCGGAGCCCATTTCTTCGAAGCCCAGCAGGTACAGGCGGCCCAGGGCGTACTGGGCTTCCACATGGCCTCCGTCGCCGGCCTTGCGCAGCCATTCGATGGCCTGGAAGCTGTTGCGCTCCACACCGTCGCCGCGCAGCAGGCGCAGGCCCAGGTCGTAGGCGGCTTTGGGGTTCTGTTCGGCGAGGCTGGTCAGGGCCTGGAGGCGGCGCTCGGCCTCGGGGTCGGTGGGCGTACCCTGGAACGTGGCGGTTTCGCGGGCCTGATCGGCACAGCCCTGGCTGTTGCAGATGCGCACGGTCGGCTGCTGGGGCGCGGTCTGCTCGGCAGCCGTCTGCGTGGCGCAGCCGGCGACGGACATGGCAGCCAATGACAAGATGGACAGAACGCGGCGCATATCACCTCCTTGGGCGCTTCCTTCCCTGAAACCTAAAAAAGTATACATGGCGCCTCCGGGAAATCCCAAAGGCGCCGCGCTTCTGCCGGTCGGGTCTGCTACAAGTTGTAAGGGCTGGAGGTGAATCAGAACTGCCAGCCGGCGCCGAGCCGCACTAGGTGGCGCTTGCCGCCGCTCACCCCGATACCGCCATTGATGACCACGTTGCGCACCCGGTGCGCCAGGGCCACGCCCAGGGCCATCTGGCCGCCATAGGCCGCCATGCCCACGTTCACGGTGCTCTTGCCTTCGCCGGACGGGGCCATGGGAATCAGCGCCGCGGCCTGGGCGATGCCGGCATGCACGTCCTTGCGCAACTGGCCGATCTGCTGGTCGGTGTACTGGCGGGCCGTGTCGAGGGTGCGCGCATCACCTTCGTCGGCATAGGTCTGGGCTTGCTCCAGGGTACGGGCATCGCCCGCGTCGGCATAGGCCTGCGCCCGTTCGAGGGTGCGGGCGTCGCCGGCGTCGGCGTAGCGCTGGGCCTGGCGCAGCGTGCGCTGGTCGCCCTGGTCGGCGTAGGCCTGTGCCTCGCCCAGCGACTGAGTCTGGATGGCGCGCACCTGCCGGACCGTGGCCGCATCGCTGTCGGCTTCGCCGTCGGCCACGTGCGTGATGCGGCGTTCGTTGCCGGTGCTGCCCACCGACAGCGTGTTGTCGGCCGAGGTGGTCGAACCGTTGCCCAGGGCGATCGCGTTGGTGTGGGTGGCCTGGGCGTTGTGGCCCACCGCGACGCTGTAGTCGCCCGTGGCGGCGGCGTTGTCGCCCAGCGCCGTGGTGCGGGTGCCGGTCGCTTGGGCCCCGACACCCACGGCCACCGAAGAGCGGGCGGTGGCGCCCGCGCCGATGGCGATGGAATCGGACTGCACGGCCAAGGCCCCCTGGCCCAAGGCGATGCTGTTGGTGGACTGGGCCGTGGCGTCGGTGCCGATGGCGATGGCGCCCGTGGGCGTGGCCGAGGCCCCTTGTCCGACGGCCACGGAGGTGCTGCGCAAAGCGGTGTCGAGCTGGGTGTTGGTGTGCGTCTGGGCCGCGCTCAGGGTGGCCGCGGCCGAGGCGTCCGTGTAGGCCTTGGCATTGGTCTCGGCCTGTGCCGCAACGGTGTCGGCGTGGGTCTGGGCGGCGTTCAAGGAGGCTGCAGCCGAAGAGTCTGTATATGCCTTGGCATTGGTCTCGGCCTGTGCTGCAACGGTGTCGGCATGGGTCTGAGCGGCACTCAGGGTGGCTGCGGCCGAGCTGTCGGTGTAGGCCTTGGCGTTGGCTTCGGCCTGCGCGGCGACGGTATCGGCGTGGGTCTGGGCGGCGCTCAGGGTGGCTGCGGCTGAGGCGTCCGTGTAGGCCTTGGCGTTGGTCTCTGCCTGTGCCGCAACGGTATCGGCGTGGGTCTGGGCGGCGCTCAGGGTGGCTGCGGCCGAGGCGTCCGTGTAGGCCTTGGCGTTGGTCTCTGCCTGTGCCGCAACGGTATCGGCGTGGGTCTGGGCGGCGCTCAGGGCGGCTGCGGCCGAGCTGTCGGTGTAGGCCTTGGCGTTGGCTTCAGCCTGTGCGGCGACGGTGTCGGCGTGGCTCTGGGCCGCGCTCAAGATGCCAGCGGTGGCACTGTCGGTATAGGTCTTGGCGTTGGCCTCGGCCTGTGCGGCGACGGTGTCAGCGTGGGTCTGGGCGGCGCTCAGGATGCCGGCGGTGGCGGCGGTGATGCTGCTTTGCATCTGGCCTAGGTTCACCGCGTCGGTGGCGTTGGTGCCGTTGGCCACATGGGTGATGCGGCGCTCGTTGCCCGTGCTGCCCACCGACAGCGTGTTGTCGCCCGAGGTGGTGGAGCCGGCGCCGATGGCGACCGCATTGGCGTGGGTGGCCTGGGCGTTGGTGCCGATGGCGACCGCGTTGTCGGTGCTGGCCTGGGCGTTGGTGCCGACGCTGATGGTGTGACTGGCCGTGATGTTCGACCCCGCGTCCGTGCCCAGCGCCAGGTTGCCATCGCCGCTGACCGTGCGGCCCGCACGGGTCCCGATGGCGGTGTTGTCGTTGCCGGTGACCCGGCCGCCCGCGCTGTAGCCGTTGGCGGTGTTGCGGTCGCCCTTGACGATGTTGCCGCTACCGTCGCCGGTGGCGGTGTTGCTGTTGCCGGTGACGCCCGAGCCGGCGCCCAGGCCGGTGGCGGTGTTGCGGCTGCCGGTGACGTTCCAGCCAGCTTCCGTGCCGCTGGCGGAATTGAAGCTGCCGTTGACGTTCCAGCCGGCGTCGGTACCCACGCTCGAATTGGCGTTGCCGGTGACCTTGTAGCCGGCGTCGGTACCCACGGCGGTGTTGCGGTTACCGGAGATTTCGGTGCCGGCGCGGGTGCCGAGCGAGGTGTTGCTGTTGCCGGTGATCTTCTGGCCCGCATCCACGCCGAAGGCGGCGTTCTGGTTGCCGTTGACGGTGAGGCCGGCGTTGCGCCCGACGGCGGTGTTGTCGGTGCCGGTGGTTTCCTGCCCCGCACGGCCACCCACGGCCACGTTGCCCTCGCCGCTGGAGCCAACGCCTGCGGCGAAGCCGACCGCGACGCTGTGCACGCCATTGGCATTGGCCAGGCGGCCACAGGCCAGGGCGCCGACGCCCGATTCGGTGGCGGTGTCGCTGCAGTCCGCCCAGGCTGGCGCCTGGTGCAGGGTCAGCGCCAGCGCGGCGGCCGCGATGGCATGGCGGACAGGTTGGCCGACGAAGGCCCGGGAAGACGGCGGCAGTTGGCGGTTGGTGGCTGGGCAGCCCATGGTGTGGTCCTTTGATCGTGCGTCGGTATTGGCGACCAGGACCGTTAGACAATCGTGAGAAAATGGGCACGAAGTGGCTCATTGGCCACAAACTGAGGCCTCGCCGCCGTGCCCGAAATCGCTGTTCCCGCCCTCGGTTTGTGCCTGCTCGGTCCGCCGCGCCTGGTGATCCGGGGCGACGATGTGTCCCGGCGCGTCAAGTACCGCAAGGCCTGGGCCCTTTGGGCCCTGCTGGGCACCACACGCGGGCAGGTGCATGCCCGGGCGGTGGTGGCGGAATGGTTGTGGCCCGGCCGTCCGGCACCGGCGGCCAAAGCCAATCTGCGGCAGGTGCTGGCCGAGTTGCGCGCCTGGCTCGCTGCGGCCGGGCTGGGGCACTGCCTGGTGGGTTCCGCCCAGACGATCGGTCTGGCCCCCGACGATCGCCTCGTGGTGGATGCCGAGCAGCTCCAGCGCTGGGCCCGGGCCAGCCGGCCCGCCGAGCCGCCGGACTGGAATGCCCTGCCGGACGACGACGTGCTGGACACCCTGCCGGATGGCGGTTTCCTGCAAGGCCTGGAGTTGCCGCCCATGCCGGATGGGACGGAGTGGCTGCCGTACATGCGCGACACCTGTGCCGATGCCTTGCTGCAGGTCCTGGCTTTCAAGGCCCGGCGCGCCGCCGCGCAGGGGCGTCTGCACGGGGCCGTCGTCACGGCCCGCCGGTTGCTGCTGCTGGCGCCGGCGCAGGAGAGTCACGCGGTGTTGCTTGCCGAGCTGTTGCAGCGGCAGGGGCAGCCGTTGCAGGCGCAGCAGGTGGTGCACCAGAGCATCGGGAAGATCGAAGAACAGCTCGGGCTGGAACCGTCGGACCTTCACGAACTGGCGCGGCCTGCCGACGAGGCGTTCGCGCGGTCGGTGCCCACGACCATTCCCGAGTGGCGCCGGGTGACGGGCCTCTACAGCGACATTCCCCAGGCGCACGCCACCGACGAGCAGGCCGTCGAGGCCTGGGGGCGGATCTGGGACGCCATGGCGCGTCGTGCCCACGGTCTGCCGATCGCTGTGCCCGGCCTGGGCTGGGCCGCCGTGTTCGGCCTGAGCGACGCGGGCCCGGAACCCGCCCGCAGCGCCGGTGACATGGCGCGGCAATGGATGGCCCTGGGCCTGAGCGAACAGGTGCGGGCGGGCGTGGCCGATGCGCGGGTGCTGGTGCGCCCGGGCCTGGGCGCGCGCTGGCTGGTGGGGGACGCGGTCCACGCGGCGATGCGCGTCTGCTGGCAGTCGGGCTGGGGCGAGTGGCTGGCCACCCAGGACGTGGTGCTCGCGGCGCGCGAGACGGGCTTTTCAGGCGCCCGGTCGGCGCAGGACCCGCACCTCTGGGTCGGGGGCGTCGACCGGCATCCGCCCGCGCACGCTGCTGCGGGTGCCGATTTGCCCCTGGTGGGCCGCCAGCGCGAACTGGCTTGGTTGCGCGCGCGGTGGGCGGCGGTGGCGGCATCGGGCGCCAGCGCCGTGCTGATCCAGGCGCCGGCGGGCTATGGCAAATCCCGCCTGGTGCGGGCGCTGGAGGAACAGGTGGCCGGTTCGGGCGGCCATGTGCTGCGCATGGCCTGCGGCTGGCAGATTCAGGAGCACCCGATGATGCCGTGGCGGGTGGCGCTGGGCGCGGCAGAGCCGGCCCAGGCGCTGCGCGGGACCGATGACCGGCAGGTGCTGCGCACGCAGGTGCTGCGGCTCGTCACGCAGCGGGCTTTGCAGCGGCCGCTGCTGATCAGTCTGGAAGACCTGCACTGGGCGGACCAGGCCACGCTGGACTACCTGCCCGTGCTGCTGCAGCAACTGCAGGGACTTCCCGTGCTGCTGGTCATGTCGGCGCGGCCGATGCCGGCCGGCGGGCGGCCCGCGTTCGCGCGCACGCTGGCGCTGGAGGTGCTGCCGCCGGAAGCCGCGCACCACCTGCTGCAGGCCACCGAGGCCGCCGCGCACCTGGATGCCGGTGAGCGCGACCGCCTGGTGGAATCGGCCGGCGGGGTGCCGCTGATCCTGCAATGGCTGGCCCGGAGCCGGACCGCGCCGCCGCGCACGCACGCCGGCATCGAGGCGCTGGTGCAGGACCAGCTGGACGCGCTCGGTCCGGGCCGGGTGGTGTTGCGCGCCGCCTCGGTGCTGGGCGAACGCTTCGACCTGCCGACGCTGCAGGGCCTGCTGCCCCGGCATGCGATCCGCACCGCGCTCACCCGCGCCAGCCACCTGCATCTGGTCCGCGCTGTGGGGCGCGACGGGTGGGTGTTCGGGCATGCGCTGGTGCAGGGCGTGGTGTACGAGGGCATCCCTCCCGCGCAGCGGCGCCGGTGGCACGCGCAGGCGGCCAACCACCTGCAGGGCCACGATCCCGTGGTGGCGGACCAGGTGGCCCGCCACTGGGAGGCCGCGCAATCCTGGGCCGAGGCGGCCCACTGGTGGCGCCTGGCCGGCGACACCGCGATCGAACGCGACTTTGCGGCGGACGCACGGATCTGCTACGAGCGCGCCATCGATGCGGTGGCGCGTCTGGCGCCGCACCGGCAGACGGTGCTCAAGCGCGCTGCCCTGCAGGTCCAGGTGGGGCATTGCCTGCACATGACCGAAGGCTTCGGGTCCACGGCGGCCTGGCGCGTGTTCGGCAGCGTGGACGATGCCCTGGGCGCCCTGCCGGAGGGCGGTGCGGAAGTCCTCGATCTGCGGTTTGCCGCGCTCGCCGGGCGCTACATGGGCAGCAGTTCGCAAGGGGTGGTGGGCGGCCTGGACCTGGCCCGCCAGCTTGCCGACATGGCCGAGACGCCCGAACAAGGGCTCATGGCGCGCTACGCCCAGGGCAACTCGCTGTTCTGGCTGGGGCGTTTTGCCGAGTCGCGGCAAGCCTTGCAGGAAGCCGTGACCTTGTCCGACCGGCTGTCGCTGCACCACCGTCTGCTCTATTGCAGCGACGACCCCGCGCTGGTCTGCCGGGCGTTTCTGGCCTGGCTGTGCTGGTTCGAAGGCGATGCGGCGGGCCTGTCGCACTGGGCCGAGGCTTTGCAGCAGCGGCTGGACGGGCCGCAGCGGCCGCACACGGTGTGCTTCGCGCTCACCCTGCTCAGCTGCGCTCACTGGTGCCAGGGCGACTGGACGGCGTTGCACGCGGGCGCCGCGCGGATCCACGCGCTGGCGGGGCAGTTCCGTTTTCCGCTCTGGGAAGGCGTCAGCAGCCTGTTGCTGCTGTGTGGACAGGCCCGGCAGGGGGCCCTGCAGGACGCCGATGCGCTGCACGCGGCGGCGCACCGCATGCGGGGCGCCTACCAGGCCGGGATCACCACCTCGCGCTGGATGGTGGCCGAGGCCCTGATGGCACAGGGCCTGCACGAACAGGCCATGCCGCTGCTGACACAGGCCTGCGGCGAGGCCCTGCACCACGAAGACCAGTACTGCGTGCCCCAGATGCACTGGCTGCTGGCCGAGTGCCACCGCCGCAACGGCGATGTGCCGCGGGCGCGGGCCCTGCAGGCCCAGGCGCGAAAAAGCGCCCGGGGCATGGGCGCCGAGGGCCTGCTGCGCCAGTGGCAGCAGGCGGGTGCGGCCTCAGAGTGAAAAGATCTTGCCCGGGTTGAGGATGTTGTCCGGGTCGAGCGCGCGCTTGAGGGTGCGCATCATCTGGATGGCGCCGTCGCCCGCTTCGGTGCGCAGGAAGTCCATCTTGTGCAGGCCCACGCCGTGCTCGCCGGTGCAGGTGCCTTCCAGGCTCAGCGCGCGCGCCACC
Source organism: Hydrogenophaga electricum (assembly GCF_030160815.1). Taxonomy (NCBI): domain Bacteria; kingdom Pseudomonadati; phylum Pseudomonadota; class Betaproteobacteria; order Burkholderiales; family Comamonadaceae; genus Hydrogenophaga; species Hydrogenophaga electricum. The sequence goes on from NZ_BSPB01000015.1 coordinate 79,577, forward strand.
AGCTTGTGGTTGAGTTCCTCGGCCAGCGTGTGTTCTTCGGGCTTGTCCGGGTCGATCAGGTAGCCGAAGTGGAAGTTGCCGTCGCCCACGTGGCCAACGAGGAAGTAGGGCAGGCCGCTGGCGTCGGCTTCGGCCACCGAATCGAGCAGCGCGTCGGCCAGGCGGCTGATGGGCACGCAGGTGTCGGTGCTGATGGCGCGGCAGCCGGGTTTGCTCTGGATGGCGGCGAAGTAGGCGTTGTGCCGCGCGGTCCACAGGCGCGTGCGTTCCTCGGGCGTGGTCGCCCATTCAAAGGCGTTGCCGCCGTGTTCGCTGGCGATCTCCTGCACCGTCTCGGCCTGTTCCTTCACGCTGGCGGGTGAGCCGTGGAATTCCATCAGCAGCATGTTCTCTTCGCGCAGACCCAGCTTGCTGTGCGCGTTGACCATGCGCACGGAATTGGCGTCGATCAGTTCGCAGCGCGCGATGGGCACGCCGAGCTGGATCACCTGGATCACGGTGCGCACGGCGGCCTCGATGCTGGGGAAGGAGCAGATCGCGGCCGAGATCGCTTCGGGCAGCGGGTAGAGCTTGAGCGTGATTTCGGTGATCACGCCCAGCGTGCCTTCGCTGCCCACCATCAGGCGCGTGAGGTCGTAGCCGGCGCTGCTTTTCTTGGCGCGTGTGCCGGTGCGGATGGCCTCGCCCTGCGCGGTCACGACTTCGAGCGCCAGCACGTTTTCGCGCATGGTGCCGTAGCGCACGGCGTTGGTGCCGCTGGCGCGGGTGGCCGTCATGCCGCCGATGGAGGCATCGGCGCCCGGGTCGATGGGGAAGAACAGGCCTTCGTGTTTGACCGCCTCGTTCAGCGCCTTGCGCGTGATGCCCGGCTGCACGGTCACGGTCAGGTCTTCGGCGTTGATCGAGAGCACCTGGTTCATGCGGCTGACATCGATGCTGATGCCGCCCTGCACCGCCAGCAGGTGGCCTTCGAGCGAAGAGCCCACGCCGAAGGGGATGACCGGCACCTTGTGTTGCGCCGCCAGCGCGACCGCGTCGGCCACGTCCTGCGTCGACTCGGCAAACACCACGGCCGCGGGCGGCGGCACGTCGTAAATGGACTCGTCGCGCCCGTGCTGTTCGCGCACCGCCAGGGCGGTGGAACACTGCGCACCGAAGCGCTTCTGCAGCGCTTCGATCACCAGGGCGGGCGTTTCGCGCAGCCGGAGTGTGGGCGCCAGATGGACGTGCTTGACGGGGGCGTTCATGGGTGTCTCCTGTGGCGTGCCAGGAGGGACTGGCACGCAGATAATGGGCCATTATCGACGCTGATCTGTCTGCCCGCCAGGCAGTGATGGCGCTTCCAGGAACCACCTTCATGGGCAACCGACTCACACAGATCGCCACCCGCACCGGCGACGACGGCACCAGCGGCCTGGGCGACAACTCCCGTCTGCCCAAGCACCACCTGCGCTTCCAGGCCATGGGCGACGTGGACGAACTCAACTCGCACATCGGCCTGCTGCTGTGCGAAACGCTGCCGGCCGAGGTGCGCACGCTGCTGGTCGAGATCCAGCACCAGTTGTTCAACCTCGGCGGCGAGCTGTCCATCCCCGGCTACGAACTGCTCAAGGCCGACGCGGTGCTGGCGCTGGACGAAGCGCTGGCCACGCACAACGCCCAGTTGCCGCGGCTGCAGGAATTCATCCTGCCGGCGGGCACGCGCGCGGCCGCGCAGGCGCACGTGTGCCGCACCGTGGCGCGCCGGGCCGAGCGCCAGATCGTGGCGCTGGGGCAGGAGGACACGGTGCGGGACGCGCCGCGCCAGTACCTCAACCGCCTGAGCGACCTGATGTTCGTGCTGGCGCGTGTGCTCAACCGCATGGACGGCGGCGACGACGTGTACTGGCAGAGTGCGCGGCTGGCGCAGGGGGCCGATTGAAAACCGGGTGGTGGGCGCTCGCGGCCGCCACCCTGTCCGGTGGCCCGGCGTTGGCGCGCGCACCGTCGGCGCCCGGCCCGGTGCAGACCGTGCGCTGGGTCTGTGAAGCGGTCTACCAGCCCTCGCGCGCGGTCTGGCCGCGCACCGTCGAACTGGCGCATGACGCCCAGCGCGTGACCGCGGTGCGCATCGACGGGCAGGCGGTCTACACCTTCCTGGTCGAAGGCACCACCGTGTTCACCTCGCAGGACAACGAGCGCATCCAGTTCGACACCGCCGCCCTGAGCTGGCGCAGCGATTTCCGGGGCCTGGCCCAGTCGCAGGGCCGCTGCGAACCCACCGACTGAGTAACCGTCTTGGAAGTCAAGCGCTGTGAAGCGATTTGTCCCAAGGTTTGCCAGTTCGGACCATGGCATTGAGCGTGGTCAGCAGCTTGC